>JBBPYO010000051.1:0-18646 GCA_038199845.1 Flavobacteriales bacterium | reverse complement strand
TAAAAGAAACGGAAAAGGACGTGTGTGCACAACGGTGCTCGAAAAAACCTATGAACTGCTGTTGGATGGAAAACGGGATGTTTATACCAAGTTATGGTCGGAATTATTAAGTCCGCTGGGGAAAAAGGAAATCACAGCAACACGATGGTCATCTCAGGATGAGATAATTTACCAGGATGAACCGTTTAATTTTACCATTTATTCCAGTCTGACGGAGCCAATTGTTGAATCTCAAGCCGGAGATCGGATTGCGCTAAAGCAAGATTTAGACCTACCAGAAAAGTGGGAGGGAAGAACCTATCCGCTTCAGAGCGGCTGGAACCGTTTAAGATTAGCGCAAGACAGTATTCAGGAATTCCATTATTTTATAAATGATTCCGCGCATTGGCAATCACTTTCAGGTTACGCGACGATGGAGCAAAACCAGCGTTTTTTTAATAGAGAAAAGGCATCGGTTTTGAAGAAAACAACTCTAAAACCAATTAATTTATGGTGGTTTTTTGCCGCTTTTCTGATTTCCATGGGATTGTTATGGTTGGAGCCTAAATTTAATTCTTGACATTTATGTTTATTATTCTAACCATGCTATAGTTTCGAATGTATGAGAAGAATTTTTAATTATATTAGGTAATACGTTTTTCTTATGCTGAAAATAAATGCGACTTTATCACAGATAAAATCGGTTTCTTTATTTTAAATAACAGAAATAAAAAAGCCACTTTTATCAAGTGGCTTTTGTGTAAAATCTATTTGTTCTGTAAGCTATTCATTAACAATAAATGCGTGAATAACTCCAGGAAGCCAACCCACTAAGGTGAGCAGCACATTGATTAAAAAGGTTCCTCCAAAACCGTGTTTCATAAAAACGGCAACTGGTGGAAGTAAAATATTTAAAACGATGGTTAAAATTGACATGTTGTAAAGTGTTTAAGTTGTTAAAATTTTTACTGATTAAGCGCGATCTTCTCTTATTTGCTCCTCGTCAACTGTATATTTGGGAGATCCTGTTGCTCCACCAAAGAACGCTGCGAGTGCTCCAAGTAAAAATATAAAGAATGCAACGATACTAATTGTGCCGGCGGTATTGGCTGCTTTTTCGGTATATTCAGCAACTTTAGCCTTAGTTTCGGCGTAGTATTTTTCAGCTTTATCTACTGCGGTATTTATTTTTTTGTCCCACTTATTGATTACACCGTTAATTTCATCTTCAGATAACTCCGTATTTTCGGTAAGATAATTTTTGATTTCGTCTTTATTGATAAAATCCTTGTTTCCTTCTACAGTAATTTTTAGATCGCCCTTATCATTAAGATTAAATGAAAGTTCGTTGAAAAATTTATCTGCGTTTTCTTCAAGATCAAGATTTTTTAAGAAATCTTTTGAATCGCCCTTTACATCATTTACGGTTTGCTTAACGTCCTTAGAAGCATCGTCAGAAATTACACCATAATTTTCAGCCTTATTAATAAGTTGGAAAGCGTCTTTTTTAATCTTATCGTAAGAAGCGGTGGTTTCTGACTCTCCTTTATCTTGGGCTTTTTGTATTTGCTCTGCAATATTGGTTCCTTTAGAATCGCTGAAGATAGAAGAAACTGCTCCAGTCACACCACTTAAAATTCCTCCAATGGCAGAAGTCAAAATATATATGGAAACTAACGTATAAAGCGCCCATGATAAAAAGCCATGAAGACCGCCGTCAGAATTAGATGGTAATCCAGACATCCTACCTGCTACGAGGCCACCAATAAATAACGCGACGAGATTGGAAAGTCCCCACCAAATCATAGTTCCAGTTCCCAAACCGTCAAAAGTATTCTGATCTGTCATAGGGTTGATCGTCGTAAGACCTATTCCTATTCCCAGAATATTAAGCATAAAAGCAACAGTTATAGCGGTAATAGCACCCGCGAAAATTGCAGCCCATGAAATCCTTGAAATCTTACTGATTGAGTTTTCAATTCCATTGTATTGTCTTTTCATAATGTTGGTTGTTTTTAAAATTCGTTACAAAACTACCAGGTGTAAGCATGTTTATTATAATTTTGAGCAATTTTTATGTTTGATTTATTTTAAATTTAACACTAACAATATTTTTTATAATTTTCAACAATTAAATTTTTAATTTTTGCCTATATCTTAAACCGAAATATGTGTAGCGCTGTTGTTTTTTAATCAATAATGGGAACTAAACGTATCATTTTACTGAACAATTTTCAAAATAAATTCAACAATTAAATTCAACAAGGGAATATCCCGCGTTGTGATTGAGTTTTCCAATATTAAATTGAAAATAAAGATTTAAAGCTCCTTTCATAACACATTGAAAGGCAATCAAATTTGAGTATTAAACAAAAAAAACCACCCTTTAAAAGGTGGTTTTCTGAAAGCGGGTACTTTCTAAATTAAGACTGCGTACTATTTTCTGGTTTTTCGATAGAAATACTTAATTCTTCTTTGCCATCTTCTATATCCATAGTGATTTTATCTCCCTCTTCTATTTTCGAAGTGATGATTTCTTCAGCTAAAGCGTCTTCAATATATTTCTGAATAGCTCTTTTTAAAGGTCTGGCGCCATATGCCTTATCAAAACCTTTATCGCTTATAAAATCTTTGGCCTTATCAGTCAATGTAAGATCATATCCCAATTCTTTAACTCTGGAGTATAATTTTGCCAATTCAATATCAATAATCATATGAATTTGCTCACGCTCCAAGGCATTAAAGATAATCACGTCATCAACACGGTTTAAAAATTCTGGAGCAAAAGTCTTTTTAAGCGCATTCTGTATAACGCTACGTGTATTTTCTTCTTCTTGACCTTTTCTGGCGGAAGTTCCAAAACCTACACCCTGACCGAAATCTTTAAGTCGGCGTGCACCGATGTTTGAGGTCATGATTATAACAGTATTCCTAAAGTCAATTTTTCTACCTAAGGAATCGGTTAAATAACCATCATCAAGAACCTGCAATAGCATATTAAACACATCTGGATGAGCTTTTTCAATTTCATCAAGTAAGAGTACAGAATAAGGCTTGCGGCGTATTTTCTCCGTAAGTTGACCACCTTCTTCATAACCTACATAGCCCGGAGGTGCTCCTACAAGACGCGATACAGCAAATTTCTCCATATACTCACTCATATCAATTCGTATGAGCGCATCTTTATTATCAAACAATTCCGAAGCCAAAACTTTAGCCAATTGAGTCTTACCTACCCCGGTTTGACCCAAGAAAATAAATGAACCAATAGGTTTTTGAGGATCTTTTAATCCGGCGCGGTTACGCTGAATGGCTTTTGCCACTTTCGCCACTGCTTCATCCTGACCTATAACTTTACTTTTAATGGAAGCTGGGAGTTCTGCAAGCTTGTTGCTTTCTGTTTTTGCAATACGATTAACAGGAATTCCTGACATCATAGAAACTACATCTGCAACATTATCTTCAGTGACCGTTTCTTTATGCTGCTTAGAATCTTCTTCCCATCGCTCTTGAGCAATATTGAGTTCTTTCTCAAGATTTTTCTCATCATCTCTCAATTTTGCTGCCTCTTCATATTTCTGTTTTTTTACGACAGAATTCTTCTTCTCACGCACTTCTTCAAGTCGGCGCTCCAGATCGATGATTTTTTTAGGAACATCAATATTATTTATATGAACTCTTGAACCGGCTTCGTCCAAAGCATCAATAGCTTTGTCTGGTAGAAAACGGTCTGTCATATATCTACTGGTTAGCGTTACACACGCTTTTATGGCTTCATCAGTATATTGTACATTATGGTGATCTTCATATTTATCCTTGATATTTTGAAGAATTTCTATGGTTTCATCTACTGTGGTAGGTTCAACAATCACTTTTTGAAAACGACGTTCAAGAGCGCCGTCCTTTTCTATATATTGACGGTACTCATTAAGAGTTGTGGCACCAATACATTGGATTTCGCCACGGGCAAGCGCAGGTTTGAACATATTACTGGCATCTAGCGAACCTGTTGCTCCACCGGCACCCACAATAGTGTGAATCTCATCAATAAACAAAATGATGTCGCTGTTTTTTTCCAACTCGTTCATTACCGCTTTCATACGTTCTTCAAACTGACCGCGGTATTTTGTACCAGCGACCAAGCTTGCAAGATCTAAAGTCACCACGCGCTTATTAAATAAAATACGGGAAACCTTTTTCTTAACGATACGCAGGGCAAGACCTTCGGCAATAGCAGATTTACCAACCCCAGGCTCACCAATGAGCAACGGATTGTTCTTTTTTCTTCGACTTAAAATCTGCGATACACGTTCAATTTCTTTGGCTCTTCCCACAACAGGATCCAATTTATCCTCTTCGGCCATGGCGGTAAGATCCCTCCCAAAGTTATCAAGAACAGGAGTTTTCGACTTCTTATTGGTTTTATTACCGGGAGCATTAAATGGATTTTCTTTTGAAGAATCTCCATCATCTTCACTAAAGGACTCTGCTTTAATGGGCTCTATATAATCGTCATCATTTGTCATCATAAGCTTGAATTGATCTTTTACATTATCATAATCTACCTTAAGCTTGTTGAGCAACTTGGTAGTAGGATCATTCTCATTGCGCAGTACGCAAAGCAGGAGATGTGCTGTATTAATAGAAGTACTTTGGAAAAGTTTTGCCTCTAGAAAAGTAGTTTTTAATGCCCGTTCTGCCTGCCTGGTAAGGTGCAAGTTTTTTTTATCATTGTTACCTATAGCATAATTTGGCGATGCCGGACTTAATATCTCGACCTTTCGCCTTAAGTGACTTAAATCTACACTCAGTTTATGTAATATTTCAATTGCTTTACCGCTCCCATCGCGTAGCAGGCCCAGCAGTAAATGCTCAGTACCTATATATTCGTGTCCAAGACGGAGAGCCTCTTCCTTACTGTAAGCTATCACATCCTTTACTCGGGGAGAAAAATTATCATCCATAAAATCGTTATCTCAATTTACTTGAAAATAGTCAAAAACCATTCCGTTCATTTCGTGTTACTAGTAAAATGACGAAAATACTTTCATTCTTGCAAGGGAATATAAAGATACTTATCAAAATGCACTGTTAATCTTTGTTAATAAAAACAAGCTTAAAACCCTTGTATTTACTGGAAAACACAATCAAAATATGTATCTTGCGCGCTAGTGTTTTTTAAATTTAATAATTAAGATATTTACATATGGCTGAAGGTGAAAAGCTTATTCCCATAAATATTGAAGATGAAATGAAGTCGGCGTACATTGATTATTCGATGTCTGTCATTGTGTCACGGGCCCTGCCAGATGTGCGGGATGGTTTAAAACCGGTACACAGGCGCGTTTTATTTGGGATGCATGAACTAGGAGTGCGCTCCAACACTGCGCATAAGAAGTCGGCCAGGATTGTGGGAGAGGTTTTAGGTAAGTATCACCCGCACGGTGATACTTCAGTATATGATGCAATGGTACGTATGGCTCAAGAATGGAGTTTGCGCTACATGCTGGTAGATGGTCAGGGTAACTTTGGCTCTGTAGATGGTGATAGTCCGGCCGCAATGCGATACACAGAAGCACGGATGCGCAAGATATCTGAAGAGATGCTCGCCGATATCGATAAAGATACTGTAGACCATCAGTTGAATTTTGATGATACTTTAAAGGAACCCAAAGTACTTCCCACGCGTATTCCAGGATTGCTTGTTAACGGAGCTTCGGGGATCGCTGTAGGGATGGCAACGAATATGCCACCGCACAACCTTACCGAAGTAGTTAATGGGATCATTGCCTATATTGATAATCGTGACATTGAAATTGATGAACTTATAGAGTACGTGACTGCGCCAGATTTTCCTACTGGCGGAACAATTTACGGATATGACGGTGTGCGTGAAGCTTTTAAAACGGGTCGAGGCCGCATTGTATTGCGCGCCAAAGCTCGGATTGAAGAGGTAAAAGGCAAGGAGTGCATTGTGGTAAGTGAAATTCCTTATCAGGTCAATAAGGCCGATATGATCAAGAAAACGGCTGATCTTGTCAATGATAAAAAAATAGAGGGTATATCCGCAATTCGTGATGAGTCTGACCGTAATGGAATGCGGATCGTCTATATTCTGAAAAGAGATGCTATACCTAACATCGTCCTGAATACGCTATATAAACATACTGCATTGCAGTCCTCGTTTAGTGTAAATAATATCGCCCTGGTAAATGGTAGGCCACAAATGTTGAATCTGAAAGATATGATTCATCATTTTGTTGAGCATCGCCACGAGGTTGTTGTTCGCCGTACCGAATATGAGCTGAAAAAAGCAGAAGACCGCGCCCACATTCTTGAGGGACTTATTATTGCGTCGGATAATATTGACGAAGTGATTGCCTTAATTAGGTCAAGTTCAAACGCGGACGAAGCGCGCGGAAAACTTATGGATCGCTTCAAATTGACAGAAATACAGGCAAAAGCTATCGTAGAAATGCGTCTTCGCCAGCTTACCGGTCTGGAGCAGGATAAATTGCGAGCTGAATATGATGACTTAATAAACACTATAGAAGACCTTAAGGATATTTTAGCCAAAAAAGAACGTAGAATGCAGATCATTCACGAAGAGCTTTTGGAAATTAGAGAAAAATATGGTGATGAACGTAGGACGGATATAGAGTATGCCGGCGGCGATATGGATATTACGGATTTAATCCCTGATGAAAAAGTCGTAATTACTGTTTCACATGCAGGATATATCAAGCGTACTTCTCTAGATGAATACAAAACCCAAAACAGGGGAGGAGTTGGTCAGAAAGGCTCGACCACGAGAAATGAAGATTTTCTGGAACATCTTTTTATAGGTACAAACCATCAATATCTGATTTTCTTTACGAAAAACGGGAAATGTTTCTGGATGCGCGTTTTTGAAATTCCCGAAGGAAGCAAAACATCAAAAGGAAGAGCAATTCAGAATCTTATAAGTATTGAACCTGACGATAAGATCATGGCCTTTATTTGCACCAATGACCTAAAAGATGAGGAATACATCAACAGTCATTTTGTGATCATGGCGACTAAAAAAGGTCAAGTTAAAAAAACTTCACTTGAACAATATAGTAGACCAAGAAGTAACGGAATTAATGCCATTACTATAAGAGAGGGCGATGAATTGCTCTCTGCCAAGCTTACTAATGGAGAAAGCCAAGTGATGCTCGCAGTACGATCTGGTAAAGCAATACGCTTCGAAGAGAGTAAGACCAGACCTATGGGACGCGGTGCTTCTGGGGTTCGTGGCATAAAACTTGCAGATGAAAATGATGAAGTAATAGGAATGGTTGCCGTAAATGATACGGAATCCAATATTCTGGTAGTTTCTGAAAACGGTTACGGTAAACGTAGTATGGTAGAAGATTACCGAGTAACGAACCGTGGCGGTAAAGGAGTTAAGACTATTTCGGTTACTGAAAAAACGGGAGGTCTTGTTTCCATTAGTAACGTAGATGACAGTGATGACCTTATGATAATTAATAAATCTGGTATTGCCATTCGAATGGAGGTTTCAGAATTACGTATTATGGGTCGTGCAACACAAGGAGTTCGATTGATTAATCTAAAAAATGGAGACTCTATAGCGGCAGTAACGAAGGTTAAACACGATGAGGAAGCTATTGACGACATTGAGGACACTAGTGAAGAAGACTCCGATACACCTGAACAAAACAAAAAAACCAATGATAACACCTCTGACGAAGAGGAATAACCAAGTTGAATTTAAACAATAACTAATATGAAAACCAAATTATTTGTAGTGGGGGCCGCCCTTTCTATAACGGCAGTAGTTTCCGCGCAGCGAAAAGAATTAAAAAATCTTAAAAAAGCTGTAGATGGTCAAGAATACGCACAGGCCAAAAATGAAGTGAAAACGCTTGAGGGCATGTTGGGCCAGATGGATGAAGATGATAAAGAGGAATTTTATTTTTACAAAGCCAAAACTTTTTTGGGTAAGGAAGATGATTTTTCTGGTCTCGATACGGCTTTAGAAGCAATTGATATGGCCTCAAAAACCAACAATGGTGATGATTATGGCAATGAGGTTGCAGAATTGAAGCAACAGGCAATGAACAAAACCATAAATAGCGCCGTTGAGGATCAAAATGCAGAGCGTTATGATGAAGCAGCTACAAAGCTTAATAAATTATATACTATTAGTCCAAAGGATACTATATATCTTTATTATGCTGCCTCAAATGCTGTAAACGGTGAAGATTACGATACTGCTCTTAAATATTATGTGCAGTTAAAAGATTTGAACTACAATGGTGTTGAAACGCAATATACTGCAGTAAATAAGGAAAATGGTGAGGTCGAAAACTTTGGCTCAGAGCAACAACGTGACCTAATGGTAAAAGCAGGTTCACACTCTGATCCTAAAATGGAAAAAACTCCACCAAAAAGTCCAGATATTGCAGAAAAAATTGCCCTTATCTACATGCAAAAAGGAGAAGATCAGAAGGCTTTAGATGCTATGGCTGACGCCCGCGCTCAGAATCCTGATAATGTGGAGCTCATGAAAAATGAAGCTGAACTTTATCGTAAGCTTGAAATGAACGACGAATATGAGGCAGCAATGGATAAAATCATTGCTAAGGATCCCAATAATGCAGATCTTTTGGTAAATTTAGGCATCAGTGCCAATAATGCTGGAGATAGTGCAAAAGCGATTGAATATTATGAGAAAGCGCTTGCAATTGATCCTGCCAATTCTGTGGCCAATTTAAATACCGCGGTTGCTATTCTGGCCAAAGACAAAGTGCTTGTTGATGAAATGAACGGTTTAGGAACGTCTGCTGCAGATAATAAAAAGTACGAAGCGTTTAAAAAAGAACGTATGGATATTTACAAAAATGCTATTCCATACCTTGAAAAGGCCGCTGAGAGTGACCCTGGTAACGTAGAAGTTATTCGGACACTTTTCAATATCCACAGTCAAATAGGTAATACCGATAAAGCTGCGGAATATAAAGCAAAACTTGATTCCATAGAAGGAGCAAGCGGCAATTAATCATTTAATTGTCATTAAAATAAAAAGCCTGATCAACAGATCAGGCTTTTTTTTATGATTAATATTTTAAAAAAATGGAAAAACTATTAGGCTTTACCGCGTGCGGGATAATCTTCCTTTTGAATAAAATCCAGTGCCTTTAATAATGCTTTGAAATCTGGACGTGCAAAAGGCATGGTCTGTACCGCAGAACAGTATAGCGTGCCGTCGGTTTTGATTAGGAACAAACCGGGTTCAGAAAATACTTCGGGTTCATCATCCTTGATGGCATTAGAAATATAGAGTCCCCATTCACGAGCTTCTTCCTCTTTTAGATCATAACCTATAGGCAACGCTTCTATATTCCATTTTTCTCCTGTCTTTTTAGCACGTTCTTCGTTATCCATACTTACCGCAATAACGTTGACACCACGCTCCTCAAAATCAGTTAGTTTTGTTCTTAAATCCTCTAGATATTTTTTGCAAACGGGGCAATGAAGGCCGCGGTAAAATACGACCAGGGTAAAATTTTCAGCATTTTGTTTACTCAAATCCCATTTTGTATCGTTAATGAGACTCAGTTTAAGATTCGGTGCTTTTTCTGTTGGCTTTATCATAATATATTTTTTTTATAAAAATAGCTAACATATTTTCGGTAGAGTATTAAGAATGTCCCAAAAGACTTCTTACTAATACTGATTTAACTGGACTTAACAAGTATTTTTAATGAACTGTAAAAGATGGTTTTACCAGTAGCTTACCAAAAATCAAGAATGCCCGAATGAAACTCACCAAAAAGAAGAAAGATTTATTTTTTAATTAGGAAAAACCTGGCTGTATCGAAATTCTGTAGTAAAATTCAAATTTATTTTTCAAAGGCAAATCACAAGGTTTATTCCGAAAAATTGGAGATAATATCTAATTTGACCACCAAACTAGAAAAAACCGTTGTAGTTCATCTTCGCTATCGAGGATCCATAATAAGGTACTTTGTTTGTTTTCAATTAAATTTGTTATTGTGGGCATTTGCGCATCGAATGATCTCCAGTTCTCATTATCTCGATTTGGTGTAGTCACCCAATCATTTTTAGTCGGAATAAGAAGTTTTTGAACTTGTGGTTTAAAAGTTTTCAATTGCCGTTTGTTCAGCCAATAACCCGCCAGTGACGCTGGGTTAAGTCTATCATTCAGCGAAAACTTCTTTTCATAAGGAAGGAATAATTGACCGAAAAAGCATACTTTTTGACCGATTTCATCCACTTTTATGCCGATTTTTTTCAAATAATCTGCAGTTTCCGAAGCATAGAGAAGAGGCAATTGCTTTTCTTTGAGTTTTTTCAATTTTAAATGCAGGCTGTCGCGCCGATTTGCGCCGATCCATTGTTCCGTCCATTCACCTTTTACCTCTGGGTCGAACAAATAGAATTTATAAACCATTTCCAGTTGAAAAATGGAGTTATTCGCTCGATTTTTAAGTATAAAATCAATTTCACCCAGCGTCTCTTTTTGATGAATAATCTGTAGTTTTTTAGCCAGAATATCAAAGTTCGAAGTCTTTAGCGCTGCCTCCATAAAAAATTCCATACGCTGACCCAAGCGAATATTTGAAGGGATATAAAAATCTTCGGGAAGCGATGGATTATTTAGAAGGGATTTATTAAGCGCAAAGAAATCTAGCGTTTCAAAAGTTTTATCAAATAGAACTGCCGTTTTTAAAAAACCAATATATTGCCTTTTCAGGTTGATTTCTATCTTATTTCCCATGATTTTCAGCTTAAAAAGGCGATTTTCTAATCAAAAAGATCCGAAGAAAGGTAACGGTCACCGCGGTCACAAATAATGGAAACCACAACACCATATTCTAATTCTTCGCATAATTTTAAGGCCGCAACTGTAGCGCCCCCGCTGCTCATACCCGAGAAAATCCCTTCTTCGCGCGCTAATTTTTTAGCCATTGCGCGTGCTTCCATTTCACTTACTTCCATAATGCGATCTACGCGGCTGGCATCAAATATTTTCGGTAAATATTCTTTGGGCCACTTACGGATCCCAGGAATACTGCTATCATCTGTTGGTTGTACACCCACGATCTGAATCTTATCATTTTGCTCTTTAAGAAAAGCAGAAGTACCCATAATGGTTCCGGTAGTTCCCATTGAAGATACAAAATGGGTCACTTTCTCATCGGTATCGCGCCATATTTCAGGTCCGGTGGTTTTATAATGCGCTTTCCAGTTATCTGGATTTGAGAACTGGTTAAACATATAATAACCCTCATCTTTAACTTTCGCCTCGGCGAAATCACGGGCGCCTTCAATCCCAATATCGGCAGCTGTTAAAATCACTTTTGCACCATAGGCGCGCATGGTCTGTACGCGTTCTTTAGTGGCATTTTCGGGCATGACGATCTCTAAATTCATTCCATAAATACTTGCGATCATCGCTAATGCAATCCCTGTATTCCCGCTAGTTGCTTCTATAAGTTTAGAATTTTCATTGATTTCACCACGTTCTAGCGCACTGGTTATCATATTATAAGCAGCGCGATCTTTAACACTCCCACCGGGATTATCGCCCTCCAGTTTGAAAAGTAATTTTACGTTGGGATTTTTTTGTAGCACCTGCGATTCAACAAGGGGAGTGTTGCCTATTAAACGTTCCAGATTGTAGTTCATGAATGAGAATTTATTATTGAAAAATGCGCGTCTTTATCTTTTTGAAAGTTCTCTGATGTGAATCTCGGGACGGTGTGATACCAGTGAATAGGGCGGCACAGAAGTGGTAAGCCAGACGTTACCGCCTATGGTGCTGTGCGCACCTATAATCGTATCACCACCCAGAATAGTGGCATTAGCATAAATGGTAACGCCGTTTTCAATAGTGGGATGACGCTTTGTATCGCTCATATCTTTATCTACGCTCAGGGCGCCCAGAGTCACCCCTTGATATAATTTTACGTGGTCCTTGATCACGGCAGTTTCTCCGATAACAATCCCCGTGGCATGGTCTATAAAAAAATGCTCACCTATGTGCGCGCCGGGATTAATATCTACGCCGGTAATCTGGTGTGCATATTCAGTCATGAGACGTGGCACAATGGGGAAACCTTTGCTATAAAGTTGATGACTCAGCCTATAGATCGCGATAGCAAAAAAACCGGGATACGCGAGATAAACTTCCTCTATTGAACGCGCAGCGGGGTCATTTTTGAAAATTGCTGCTGCATCAAGATTGAGCTTCCGCAGAATTTCAGGTAGACTGGCGACATATTCTTCCCATACTTTAGTACAGCGCTTATCAGTTTCCCAGCAGGCGAGATCGACCAGTTCAGTAAAAAGCTTTTCTAGATCATCCAGATTTTGCTCTAGGTTTGTACCGTAATCAAAAAGGGTGTAAAAAAGTGTATTTGTAAAGCGCTGGGCGTCCTCTTTTAATTTATAATTAAGGTGTGACAATTGCTTATGCAGCCTGATCTGCTCTATGATGGTATCTTTTTTCAAAGGGAATTTATTTTCTGAAGAACAAATTTAATGATTAATGCCTGCAATCAGTTAGAAAGCCATTTAAATTTGATAATAGGAGATTAGAAAAAGAGAGGAGAAAATACATGATGCATTGAATAAAATTGTCTAAACTAGATTCAAAAACGTCCAAATAGGGTTAAAAATGCTCTTTTTGGACTTAAAAATGGCTAATTTCGCGTAATGTTCAGAAAACGCTTTTTTTATCTTATTCAATTACAATATCTTGGTTTTAGATATCACGGCTGGCAAAAACAGCCCAATGTGCTTACCGTTCAGCATATGATGCAGCGTACGTGCCAATATGTGCTACAGCATAATGATTTCAAACTTCTGGCAGCAGGGCGAACAGATGCAAAGGTTTCGGTCAATGAAACGGTAATCGAACTTTTTGTTGATAACGAACCTCTAAATCTTAGCAGTTTTCTCCCTATTCTCAACCAAAATTTACCACCGGATATTCGGGCGCTTTCCATAAAAGAAACTGATAAAACCTTTAATATTATACAGCACCCTAAAGAAAAAGAATATGTCTATCTTTTTTCTCATGGTGAAAAAAATCATCCCTTTAGCGCCCCTTTTATGCTCAATATAACCGAAAGATTAGATATTGACCTTATGAAAAAAGCGGCCAAAAGTATGGAAGGAACTCATGATTTTGTCAATTTTACCTTTAGACCTAAGCCTGAAACCCAGACCGTAGCAACTTTATCATGTTGTGAAATCGTACCTAACGAATTATACACTGCCAATTTTTTTCCTGCGGAAAGTTTTCTGCTTCGCTCAATTGGTTCTGGTTTTAAACGCAACCAAATCCGCCTAATGATGGGTGCTCTTATAGATTTGGGAAAGGGGGATATGACTTGGGCTCATTTTCAGGAAGCGCTCGAAGCTAAAGAACTGATAAAACTTACCCACATTGCACAAGCCTCTGGTCTAATCTTACATCGTATGCAACTAGAAGATTAATTATTTAGAGTTATACAAGAATATTATCACAAAACCGAATTCAGGTGATGAACAAGATGTTAAGTTAACAGAAATCGGTATTTATTAACAAGCTTTAACCTCTTCTTCAATAAGCATTAACCCTTGTTTAACCACTATTGCCACTACGCTACGTTATCTTTACATAACAATATTAAGAACCAAAAAATATATATATTATGAACAAGAAAGTAGCCATATTAGCCACAGACGGATTTGAAGAAGTTGAATTGACTTCACCACTAGAGGCAATGAAGAATGAAGGTTTTGAGGTTCATATCATAAGTGAAAAAAAAGGAAAAATTAAAGCTTGGGACACAGATCACTGGTCCAAAGAATATGATGTGGATAAGACAATAAGTGAAGTGAGTGTTGACGATTATAACGCTCTTATGTTGCCTGGAGGAGTTATTAATCCAGACAAGTTAAGGCGCAATGAAGATGCTCTTAATTTTGTAAGAGCGTTTTTTAAAGCAAAAAAACCTGTTGCAGCAATTTGCCACGCACCGCAAATATTAATCAGTGCAGGTGTTGTTGAAGGCCGTAAACTAACTTCCTTTAGTTCTATTAAAGATGATTTAATTAATGCTGGAGCACAATGGGAAGATAGTGAAGTAGTTGTTGATCAAGGCTTTGTTACTAGTAGAAATCCTGATGATTTGCCTGCTTTTAATGCTAAATTGATTGAAGAGATCAAAGAAGGAAAGCACGACCGTCAACATGCATAATTTTCTAAGCATCCAATTTTAAAACCTGCCATTTGGCAGGTTTTTTTTGTTTTATATCCCGTTTTTATGCTAAAAATAACGATTTTATTGCTTTCTACCAGTTTTATTTCATGTATATATTTTCAATCAATCTCACAGTGCACTACATTTGATTAAAAGCAGTTTTATGGCCATAAAGAATAAAATTAAGTTTAAAAAACCCAGGCTCCCCAAAATCCCTAGAATCAAGCGCGCCGAAAAGCGTCTTAAAAATGACGTGCCGGGAACATTGACTTATACTGGTTATAAAGAACAAAAAGATATAAGTGTAGAAATAATCGAATATGGACCTCAACTTCATAAGGTGTCCAACAGTAATTCTATTCAGGATGCCATAAAATCAATTTCTGAAAACGGGGTGACGTGGATTAATGTAAATGGACTCAGTCAGACTGATCAGATTGAAAAGTTGGGTAAACATTTTAAACTTCATCCTCTTTTACTTGAAGATATAGTAGATACGAGCCAGCGTCCTAAAATAGACGAATATCCAGAATACTTATTCGTGGTTTTTAAAATGCTTTATTTTGATGATCAAGGGGTTTTTATCAATGAACATATCAGTCTCGTTTTGGGCAAGGGATATGTTATTACCTTTCAAGAATCTGATGGAGATGTATTCAATTCACTGCGCCAGCGCATCGCAAATGCGAAGGGAAGAATTCGTAAAGCCGGTTCAGATTATTTGATGTTTGCCATTATGGACGCAGTGGTTGATAATTACTTTTTACTTACTGAGGCAATGAGCGATCGCATAGAAACTTTAGAAGATCAGTTATTTTTTAGCCATACTGAAAGCAATAATATCACTCAGGAAATACAAGAACTAAAACGTGAGGTCCTGCGGATCCGAAAAGCGGTTTATCCTTTTCGCGAGGTAGTCAGTCGCATTGAGAAAATTGACAATTCACTTATTGATGAGCATACCTATACGTATCTGCGCGATTTATATGACCACGTTGTACAAGTGGCAGAAAGTATAGAAATTTATAGAGAAATGACCTGGGGCCTAATGGATATGTATATGACGACCATAAGCAATCGCATGAATGAAGTTATGAAAGTACTTACCATAATGGCCAGTATTTTTATTCCGCTTACGTTTATGGCGGGCATTTATGGGATGAACTTTGATAATATGCCAGAACTGCATTATAAAAACGGTTATTATTACCTCTGGGGCGCAATGATTCTCGTATTCTTAGGTCTTATATGGTATTTTAAAAGGAAAAAATGGATGTAAAATATGCTTTTGAAAATATCCAAATTAAAAAAAAGCGACCAAATGGTCGCTTTTTTTTGTTGTAATTAAAGAAAGAAAAGATAGTTATTCATTCTTTTCTTCCGAATCTTCTTGTTTTTGTTCTCCATTTTTCTCGATGAATTTTTCACCTTTGGTCTGCCTACTGATTACTGGTTCATCATACATCATTTTTTTCTCAAGCCCTGCTGAATCTACTTCTATAAACTGCTGTATATCTGTTGGATTTGTAATCTGCAGCATTTTTTCGCCTAGAATTGCAATGGGATGCGTGAAAAGTTCTGGATTGTGGTTAAGAATATTGATATAGGCATTATCATCAAAATCACCCTGCACTTGATCTTCCTCCTCACTATCTGCTTCTTCATAATTGACTAGATCCTTGATGGTTTTATTAAGACCTTGGGCTAGCTCAGCCCACTGTGTTCCAGTCAGTTTAGTTTCGGCAACATCAATAGTTTGTAATTTGTCGTCTTCGACTGCCGCAACGTGTGCCCGTGTACGTTTGCCCAGACGCGTTTTGCTGCTATAAACCAGTGTGATCTGGTTATCATTTCTTGCAATGGATTTCATATATAAATTTATTGATGTGATTTCATTTTATCCTTGCGTTTTTGAAGCTGTACATTGAGCTCTTTGACAGTAATCTTAACGGACTCATGGAAGGTTTTTGAGCTACTTTCAGCAAAAAGGCGTGGTCCTGGAGCGCTCAGTCGTATGCCGCACTTCATTCCCGTTTCATCGCTTGAGGTGTTTTCAGTTTTAAAAAATACATCTGCACGTACTAAAAAGTCGTACTTGCTTACAAGCTTGTCTAACTGTTCTTTTGTAAAATCTTCAAGAGCTTCACTTTTACTAACATTGTGGTATTCAAAATTATAGTTCATATTCTATATTTTTCGGATTAGTAAGTTGAAAGTTAAACATTGCCAAGACAAGTTCAAGAGGTTTTAGGCTTTCTTTGTGAATGGCGGAAAAGCTCTAAAGGAATTTTATAAACTAATCTTTTAGTGAATCATCTCCTTTATCCACGTCCTCTTTCTGATCTATTAGCATGGAAGCTAAAATACCTCCCGCCAGAGAAAGTATAATTACTAGAAGGGATAGCCATTCAGGGATTTCAACCAAGTGTGAGAAAATCATTTTTAACCCGACAAAAGCCAATATAATTACTAAACTGTAATTGATATATCTGAATTTTGATAACATTCTAGAAATTAAAAAATACATGGAGCGAAGACCCAAAATAGCCAATATGTTTGAGGTGAAAACGATAAACGGATCAGCGGTAATTGCAAGAATTGCGGGAATACTATCTAGCGCAAAAAGTATATCTGTAAGTTCTATGATAGTTAGCGCAATAAATAGGGGAGTAGCCATGTTTTTTCCATCGATTTTCATGAAAAAATTGGCGCCATCCGTTTGCGTAGTGACTGGAAATACCTTGTTTATATATTTGAAAACTGCGGAACTTTTTGGATCAAAATCCGAGTCATCAGATCGTAACATTTTATAAGCGGTGTACAGAAGGAATGCGCCAAAAACATATACGATCCAGTCAAATTTATTAATTAAGGCCACGCCGAAAACAATCATAAGCGCCCTAAAAACAATTGCACCCAGAATACCCCAGAAAAGCACGCGATGCTGAAATTTTGCAGGTATTGCAAATGAAGAAAATATGACTGCAATCACAAAAACATTATCAATGCTTAACGAAAGCTCTATCAGATAGCCCGTAACGTATTTTAAAACGGCATTATCTGGTGTCAAACCGGTTGGGTTTTCGACTAATTCCGCAGAAAAAAGCCAATAGATTACCCCGCTAAAAGAGAGAGCAATAGTCACCCAAACTGCCGTCCAAATACCAGCTTCTTTGCTGCGTATAACGTGGGCGCTCCTATTGAAAACTCCAAGATCCAATGCTAGGCAGATTAATACAAAAACAATAAAAAGACCCCAGATCAACATATTTTTTTTTTAACTGTAAAAATAGCTAACTAGTTCAGCTTGCAATGTTGCCAGATTCTAAATTGATGTTAAATAATTGCCCTTCAATTCTATTCTGAGTAATTTCTTCAATAACTAATCAAAACAGCAAACAGCCATGAGTGGATATAATGTTACCCAAAAATTGATAAATGCGCATCTTGTTGATGGAGAACTTACACCTGGCAAAGAAATAGGTCTAAAAATAGATCAGGCACTTTTGCAGGACGCAACAGGTACACTCGTTCAGCTAGAGCTTGAGGCCATGAATTTAGATCGCGCTAAAACTGAGGTTGCGGTGCAATATGTGGATCATAATCTCTTGCAGACTGATTTTAAGAATGCCGATGATCACGCTTTTTTACACAGTGCCGCGCAAAAATTTGGACTTTGGTACAGCCGGCCTGGTAATGGAGTAAGTCACCCCTTACATATGGAACGCTTCGGTAAACCCGGCAAAACATTAGTAGGCAGCGATAGTCACAGTTGCGCAGCCGGTTCATTGGGAATGCTCGCAATTGGCACCGGTGGTCTTGATGTTGCTGCTGCTATTGCTGGCCAACCCTATTACGTTAAAATGCCTCATGTAATGGGCGTAAAGCTTACTGGAAAATTGCCAGATTGGGTAAGTGCAAAAGACATTATTCTAGAAATGCTGCGTCGGCATGATGTAAAAGGTGGTGTGGGTAAAATTATAGAATATTATGGCGATGGGCTCAACGGCTTAAGCGCTATGGACCGTCATGTAATCGCAAATATGGGGGCCGAACTTGGTGCCACCACAACGGTATTCCCAAGTGATCAGGAAACTAAGCGCTTCCTAAAATCGCAGGATAGAGAAGCAGATTGGATAGAGCTTGTAGCTGATCCAGATTGTGAATACGACTTACATGACGAAATAATACTTGATGATCTTGTACCGCTTATTGCTATGCCTACAAGCCCTGGTAATGTGGTTCCCGTGAGTGAAGTTGCAGGTAAAAAAATAAGTCAGGTCGTTTTAGGTTCTTCCGCAAACCCTGGACTCCGTGATTTCTGGATCGCAGGCGCGATTGTTAAAGATAAGGCGGTCAATCCAGATGTTTCTTTTGATGTTAATCCCACTAGTCGCCAGATC
>JBBPYO010000050.1:0-5048 GCA_038199845.1 Flavobacteriales bacterium | reverse complement strand
TTGGCCACTCCCCGATTAGCGGATTAATCGATCCTGTTGCCGGAAGTAAAAATTCTATTGCAGAAGCGCTTACCAATCTCATCTGGGCGCCGCTGGACGAAGGTTTGAAGTCGGTTTCGCTTTCTGCAAACTGGATGTGGCCATGTAATAATCCTGGTGAAGACGCGCGTTTGTATAAAGCGGTAAAGGCGGTTTCAGAATTTGCGATAGATCTGGGAATAAATATTCCCACGGGGAAGGATTCACTTTCCATGAAGCAAAAATATCCTGATGGCGAAGTGATTTCTCCAGGAACGGTAATTATTTCGGCCGCGGGAACTTGTGCCGATATTACCAAAGTTGTGGAACCTGTTTTGCAACCTGGAGAAGGCGCAATCTATTATATTAATATGTCTCAGGACGATTTTAAGTTGGGCGGCTCTTCTTTTGCACAGACTCAAAGTAAAATTGGATCGGAAGCTCCCAGTATTATTGATTCGATAGCTTTCGCGAAAACTTTTGACCTTATACAGGATTTGATTAAAAGCGATATGATCGTTGCCGGTCACGATGTGGCTTCTGGCGGACTGATCACTACGTTGCTCGAGCTTTGTTTTGCTGAAAATAATCTGGCGGCGGAATATTATTTTTCCGCTTTTGGAGAAAAAGATTTGGTCAAAATTCTGTTTGCAGAAAATGCAGGAATCGTTTTTCAAGCGGCCAGAGCTTGTGATGTTGAAAAAATATTGATTGAAAATGCTATAGAATTCTCTAAAATAGGCGAAGTAAATCAAGGTAAAACCCTGAAAATCAGGCAAAATAGCACTAAAATCGACCTAAATATTGCCGATTTACGCCGAAAATGGTTCAAAACCAGTTATTTATTAGATCAGAAACAAACCGCGAATAATCTAGCCACAGCGCGTTTTGAAAATTTTGATAAGCAATCACTGAAATATAATTTTCCAACTCATTTTACCGGTAAAAAACCGGAATTGAATACGTCAAAAACACGCCCAAAAGCGGCGATTTTACGTGAAAAAGGAAGTAATTCAGAACGAGAAATGGCAAATGCAATGTATCTCGCAGGTTTTGATGTAAAAGATGTGCACATGACCGATCTTATCGAAGGTCGGGAAACGCTTGAAGATATTCAGTTTCTGGGCGCTGTGGGCGGTTTTTCCAATTCTGATGTTTTGGGATCGGCTAAAGGTTGGGCGGGAGCAATTTTATATAATGAGAAGGCAAATACGGCGATCAAGAACTTTTTTGCCCGCGAAGACACGCTTTCAGTTGGTATTTGCAACGGCTGCCAACTTTTTGCCGAACTCGATCTTATTAATCCCGAGCATGACGAAAAAATCAAATTGCTGCATAACGATTCAAAAAAACATGAAAGTGCCTTTACAAGCGTAAAAATTGGTGAAAATGATTCGGTTATGCTTTCATCTTTAGAGGGAACTACGCTTGGCGTTTGGATTTCCCATGGGGAAGGGAAATTCCATCTTCCGCTTGCTGAAGAGAATTACAAGATTGTGGCAAAATATGGCTATGAAGCGTATCCTGCAAATCCAAACAATAGCGATTACAACACCGCGATGATGTGCGATAAAACCGGCCGCCATCTTGTAACGATGCCACACATCGAGCGTTCCACTTTTCAATGGAACTGGGCGAATTATCCTAAAGGTAGAAAGGATGAAGTAAGTCCGTGGATTGAGGCTTTTGTGAATGCGCGAGTTTGGGTGGAAAACCATCTCCTAAAGAAATAGTAGATACTTATTGTTTTTGAAAAGTGATCGTAAAAAGGCTTGGTATTTTTCACTAAATAACTATCGAGTTTTATTTACTTTCTAACTATTTTAATACTCTTTTGGGCGTTCCCTGCGGGTCGGGCTTTACGTTGCAATCTTTATGCTCGTTCCTCGCAGAAAGGATTTCCACTTCAATCCCTAACGCAAATTAGTTTCATTAAAAAAGGGCTATTTTTTATCGATTTTAAGTTTAGATGGCTAGTGAAAGGCTTATGTTTTTAAATAATTTATCTTATAAACACTGATTCCTTATCCAAATTATATTGTTTATCAAATATTCCTCTTACTCAGGTTCTATCACCTGAAAAAATCCAGAACAACTATAAGATCAATATTTTTTATAAAGTTCTCAAGATCACGACAAGAACGAAAAGCAACTACAGTATTGTTCAGTTTCAAATGTTTGAAAATAAATCAAGTGCAACCCAAGCACCGAGTCTTAAAAGTATGAACGGTTTTAATGGCGGTATTGCCTATTTTGATTTAAATGGAAGCATCGCTAAAATGGATGGATATGAGAAAGGTCTGTTAAGCTCCACACTCCCCAAATCAGTTGCACTTTCACCGGGAACAGTAGAATTTAACGTCGCACCAATAGATATATTTGTTGGATTGGATTCTTACACACGAATAACCTCAAAGAGTTATGGAGATATCTACAAGTACAGCATGCAAAATTCTATAATTTATCTCTATTCCCTAAGAACAAGCACGCATAGTATATGGGTATATCCAGCCAGTCGTGGAGGATTTGGCGTATACTTAATAATTTCCCATTCTTACTACTCGTTAGCGTAAAAGGTTTTTTTTGTTATAGTAGATATTAAATTCTCTATATACTTGGCTGCAATTTTTCAACATACGTTAAAATATAGTCGCCAAATTGCTTATTTTGCATGGTAAACATTATCAAATCACCCCTACCCTATGGAAATTAAACGTCTTTTTGACTTTCCTTATTATCAGTTAGAAAACTACAATTTGGAGAAAGCTTTGGTAACCAAGTATAATGGAACGTGGAAAGCGATTTCCACGCGTGAATATATAGATCAGGCCAATAGGATAAGTAGGGGTTTGCTCCAACTCGGCGTACAGCCCAATGATAAAATAGCTGTTATTTCTTCCTCAAACCGCACCGAATGGAATATCATGGATATAGGAATAATGCAATTGGGAGCTCAAAATGTTCCCGTGTATCCCACAATTTCAGAAGGGGAATATGAATACGTACTTAATCATAGCGAGTCCGTCTACTGTTTTGTTTCTGATGATGAAGTTTTGCAAAAATTGCTACTCATAAAAGATAATGTACCTAGTCTCAAAGAAATTTATTCCTTTGAAAAGTTGGATAATTGCAAGCATTGGGACGAGGTATTATCACTGGGTGGTAATGTTAATGATCAAGAAGAAGTGGAAATTAGAAAAGACGCCATTAAAGAGGATGATGTGGCTACTTTAATCTATACTTCCGGAACCACAGGAAAGCCAAAGGGAGTTATGCTAAGCCATAAAAATCTCGTGAGCAATGCGCTAAATAGCGAGAAGCGTTTCCCAATTTCCAAAGGTAAAGACCGTGCCTTGAGTTTCTTACCCTTGTGTCACGTATATGAGCGCATGCTTATTTATCTATATCAATACACCGGAGTAACTATTTATTACGCGGAAAGTCTTGATACCATAAGTGAAAACTTAAAAGAAGTGCAACCTCACGTAATGACCGCAGTTCCCAGATTATTAGAAAAAGTCTATGATAAGATAATAGCAAAAGGTACAGAATTAACAGGTATCAAGAAAAAACTTTTTTATTGGGCAGTTGAGCTGGGGCTGGAATATGAGCCTTATGGCAGAAATGGCTGGTGGTACGAACAGAAACTGGCCATTGCCCGTAAACTTATTTTTAGTAAATGGCTTGATGCCCTGGGAGGAAAATTAAATTTGATCGCATCTGGAAGTGCCGCGCTACAGCCCCGTTTAGCCCGTGTTTTTAACGCTGCCGGTATAGGCGTGATGGAAGGTTATGGGCTGACAGAAACTTCGCCGGTTATTGCCGTAAACGACATGCGTGATAGTGGATTTAAAGTTGGCTCTGTAGGTAAACCTATTGACCATACCGAAGTAAAGATTGCCGAAGATGGTGAGATCCTAATCAAGGGTCCTCAAGTTATGGTGGGTTATTATAAAGACACGGACAAGACTGATGAAGTACTGGAAAATGGATTTTTTCATACCGGTGACATTGGTAATTTGGATGCCGAAGGCTTTTTAACCATAACCGATCGTAAAAAGGAAATGTTTAAAACCAGCGGAGGGAAATATGTAGCGCCACAAATGGTTGAAAACAGTATGAAACAATCCCGTTTTATTGAGCAGATAATGGTCGTGGGAGAAGGTGAAAAAATGCCAACTGCACTGATCCAACCCAATTTTGACTTTATTCAGGAATGGGCACGCAAGAAAGGCATTCCGCTTGAGGATTCATTTGAGGCCGTTACATCAAACGAACAGGTTATCAAACGTATTCAACAGGAAGTTGATTTATATAATGAAAAATTCGGCAAGTGGGAACGTGTCAAAAAGTTTGAACTTACCCCAGAAGTTTGGAGTATTGATGAAGGCCACCTCACCCCTACTATGAAACTGAAACGCCGTGCGGTAAAAGAGCGTTATATATCTCTTTACAACAAACTTTATGAGCGTATAGATAATGTCAAATAATGCATTTTAAAGTTAAAATTCAGGATAAACAAGAAATCCACAATTAATACAAATTTTGGTCAGTTTTTCTGAAAAACAAATTTCGAAACTTTTCTTTTATTGCTACTCCGTGCTCAGGCCTGAATTAAAAAAATTCAATACTAAAAAGCCGGATTAGAATTTTATGGGACCTCAAAGATTGAGTTTATTCTTAACAAATTGTGCGTAGGGAGATTTCACTACCATTATTAATGTATAAATGAAAATTTATCAGTTTATTTTTTTGAATACGTTGAGAATATGCAACCCTTTTATTTTTGAAATTCTAAATGACCAATTACTTTAGTTTAATATTTTTCAAAAACATTTAAATCAAAATACTATGCACGCATAGTATTTTTTTATTATATTTACGCAAACGTATGAGTAAGAAAGAAATAACCATAGATCACGCGCTTAGAGCTACTTGGCAAGCAGTTATCAAAATGTATAACGAGCAGGCTGCCCAGCTAGATAGTACCATGGCGACCGGTTTTGCGCTTTTGAGCATAGATCCCGATG
>JBBPYO010000049.1:0-16405 GCA_038199845.1 Flavobacteriales bacterium | reverse complement strand
CGTTTTCAATTAATAAGGCTTAAAAGCAATAATTTATGTGGAATCTCAATACAAAAACAGCATTAATTACAGGAGGAACTAAAGGGATTGGAAAGGCAACTGTAATGGAATTTTTAGATCTTGGCGCTCAGGTAATTTTTATTGCTCGCAACAAAAATGAAGTACAGGAACTGGAAACGGAGCTAAATGAAGATGGCAAGAAAGTTTTTGGCTTTAGCGGCGATGTTTCCAAAGAAGAAGATCTTAATAAACTATATAATTTTGTGGTCGAAACGTTTAACGGACTTGACATTCTTGTCAATAATGCCGGAGTGAACATCCGTAAACCCGCAATGGATTATTCGGTGGCCGAAACTGAAAAAATCATTGCTATAAACCTTATGGCGCCCTTTCATATAAGTCGGTTATTTTACCCGCTACTTAAAAAGTCAAGTGAAGCCGCAATTATCAATGTTGCTTCTATTGCCGGAACGCAAGATGTAAAAAGCGGCAGTCCGTATGCAATGGCAAAAGCCGGACTATTACAGCAGACCCGCAGTTTAGGTTCAGAATGGGCACTTGATCATATACGTGTGAACGCGGTATCGCCCTGGTACACGGAAACGCCGCTTACCGCTTCGGTCTTTGAGAATGAAGCGCGTTTCAAAACGATTAAAGAGCGCACTCCAATGAAACGTGTCGCCCAGCCGGAAGAAATTGCCACAACAATCGCATTTCTAGCAATGAACAAAGCATCTTATATCACTGGTCAGAATATTATTGTGGATGGTGGACTAAGTGCAAATGGACTTTAGTTTGTTCTATAAAGTATTCTGTAAGTTGTATAATGACTAGCGCTTATAAGATCAAATTTTCTTTCTCGAATTCAATTTAAGGTAAAAGTTTTATTTTTGTAACAATGTACAGTCTACTATTTTTCAATATACAAAAACCCTTTTCTCCTAATAGTTTACCAACCTCTCAAAAGCTGTGAATACGTAGATTTAAAGAAAACTCGAAATTTATACGTATAAAATTGTATCTTTCTTACCTTAAATCTAGAAATCATGGATGCCAAACTCACTTTAAAACTGGACAAACATGTCATAAAAGATCTAAAACAGTATGCAAAAGCACAGGGAACAAGCGTTTCCAGACTTTTGGAAACGTATGCAAAAAAGCTTATTGACAAAAAAGAAAATTTGGCTGACGAGCCCTTGCCGCTTTGGCTACAGGAAATTAGGGAGATCACTGGTAAATATCCTGTAACTCAAAGCACCGATGAAGAATTACAGGCAGATTATAACCGCTATAGAGATAAAAAGTATGGCGAATGATCAAGCTCTTTGTAGATACCAATGTAATTCTTGATGTTCTGCTGAAAAGAAAATTCGAGGAGGAATCTTTAAAAATTCTTGCACTGGCCGCGAATAAAAATTACAAATTATCTGTTTCAGCCTTATCTTACCTCAATATTCACTATCAACTAAAGAAAAGATTTTCTGAGCGCGAGTGTCGAATACTAATTGAGAAAACTAAAGTGAATCTAAATACTGTAGATCTCATTGATCGTAATCTAAATATAGCCTCGACCTCAGATTTCAAGGATTTTGAAGACGCCGTTCAATATCAATCTGCACTTTACGTAAAAGCAGATTATATCATTACCCGAAATCAAAAAGACTTTGAGAGAAGTAAAATACCAGTACGTACGCCTACCGAATTTCTTAGCCAGTTGAGCTAATAATCTGCCTAAAACAGTCATTTTTTAGCTGAAAAATGCATCAAAACGATCGTTTTTTATCCAAATATCTCTAATCTCTATTTATAACCTTGCGCTTGCAAATCAAAAAGCTCAGCGTAGAGGCTTGGATTTTGCATCAATTCTTCATGTGTTCCCAATTCAAGAATCTTACCATCCTGAAGTACCAAAATACGATCTGCCATACGCACGGTGCTGAAACGGTGAGAAATAATGATACTTGTTTTTCCTTCGGTAAGGTCAATAAAACGCTCAAAAACCTCATATTCTGCTCGCGCATCAAGCGCTGAAGTAGGTTCGTCGAGTACCATAACTTTGGCATCTTTCATATACGCACGTGCCAGCGCCACTTTTTGCCACTGCCCACCGGAAAGTTCGCTTCCTTTTTTAAAGCGTTTGCCCAGTTGGGTGTCAAATCCTTTTTTTAGATCGCTTACGACTTCGCTGGCCAGACTCAGACTGGCGGCATTGGATATTTTTGCGTCATTATTAATTTCATCGATATCTCCCACGGCAATATTTTCGCGCAGCGTAAACTCGTACCTGAAAAAATCCTGAAAGATCACACCAAATATCTTCTGATATTCTTCCCTGCGATACCGCTGTATATTGATCCCATCTATTGAAATACTTCCTTGCGTGGGCTCGTAAAAGCGTAAAAGCAACTTTATCAGCGTTGTTTTTCCGGCGCCATTTTGTCCTACAAATGCCATTTTTTCACCCGCTTTCAACTCAAAACTAATACCTTTTATAACTTCTTTTTCACTTCCGGGATAACCAAAATGAAGATCTTTAATGACAATTCCATGTTCAATTTTTGAGGGTATTTCAAGATAATCCGCTTCTGCATCTTCCACTTGGATATCTATAAAATCAAAGTAATCCTTCAGGTAAAGCGCGCTTTCGGTAATGCGGGTAAAGTTGGAAAAAAACTGCTGTAAACTGTTCCGTAAACGGTTAAACGAAGCTGACAGCAATGTAAGTTCACCTATAGTAATCTCGCCCACGATCACACTGCGAATGATGACCACATAAGCGCCATAATAACAGATTACGCCCAGGCTGTTAAAAATTGCGCTGTACGTGCTACGTTTTACGGTCAGGTCTTTATTGATCTTATAATAAGCATCACTGAGCCCTTTAAACCGATCTGAAACAAAATTGGTAAGACCAAAAAGTTTGATTTCTTTGGCGGTTTTATCATTTGCGCCGATGTAACGCAGGTAATCGAGTTCGCGGCGCTCTGCCGTCCAACTTCGAGTCAGCGAATATTGCTGACCGCTAAACCGAATTTCATTGATAAATAATGGAATAATGCTCAATGCAAGCAAAATAATAAGCAACGGCTCAAAATAAATAAGCAGTGCTATCAGCGTAATGATAGAAATTATGGCTTGCGCCTGCCCAAGCGCATTACTCATTAGCCCAACTCTACCTTGGGTTTGCGTGCGTGCGCGCTCCAGTTTGTCGTAAAATTCTGAATCTTCCAGCTGCTCCATGCTGATGCCGCCGGTCTTTTTGATTATGGTTACTGAAGATCTGTTATTGTACAGATCGCCCAGTAAACCATCAGTCACACTCGTCAATCTGCTTATCAAATCTGAAGCAATGGTTATTGCGAATTCTAGAATGACATAATTCCACAATTGATCGTAATCTGGATTTGTGGCTGCAATCTGCGTGATAATCTCATCAATGATCAATTTTCCCACCCAGAGAATTACCGCGGGCGCAAAAGCATTTACCAACCTTGCAATGACATTTACCAAAAACAAAGACGGACTTGTAGCCCATATTTCGCGAAAAAAACGCGGAATATACCGTAACGCCTGAAACGACGCTTTTATATCGGTTTTCTTCTTTTTGTCTTTAATACTATCAAGGCGCGATGCCATAGGTTTGATTTAGTGGAAGTTGGTTCAAAAATCGGTTAATTTTAGGCGTTTTTCGGCTAAAAAAACCGTTTTTTCCGAAGTAATAAAGCGCTCTATATTTTGTGTAGGCAATAATTTTTAGACATGCGCAGAAACTAATTGCGTTTTGTGGCGGTAAATCAAGATAAGGGTCAAACTACAAACGGCACATCCAGCAAGAATATAAAAAAGCGGCACAATACTTTCAGTAACATACGTAGAAACAAGCACGCTGAAAATGGATCCAAAAAACATACTCATACTTCCTATTAGTGCCGAAGCGCTACCTGCTTGAACCGAAAATGGATCTAAAGCCAAAGCAGTAACATTGGGATTTTGAAAACCGATAAAGAACAGCATAAAGAAAAGTATGGGATAGATAACCCAAAAAGTAGGCGCCACAAAAGCAGCGGTAAGTCCGCCCATTGTTAAAATCGCTAGCATGATACTTGTGGACAAGGTGATATTAAATAACGAATAACGCTTGAGCATTAATCTATTAATTTGACTTCCCAAAATAAGCCCAAAGGCATTACCACCGAAAACCCACCCAAATTGCTGCTCATTCAGTCCATAATATGCACTGAACAAAAACGGTGCGCTGGAAACATAGGCCAATAAGGCTCCCAGAGAAAAACCTCTTGCGGTCGCAAACAGAAAAAATTCCCTGTTTCTCAAAATGGAAATATATTCCTTGACAATCGCTTTAGGGCGTAGACTCGTTTTATGGTTAGGTTCTGCACTTTCAGGCAAGATATAGGTGACGTTAAAGAGCATAATGACCGCAAATGCGGCAAGAATAAAAAAGACGGCCTGCCAGTTAAAGGCGGCAACCACAATCCCTCCCACCGTTGGCGCAATAATAGGAGCAACGCCCATAATGAGCATTAACGTTGAAAGCACATCAGCGACCTGACTTTTTTCAAAAAGATCACGCACAATCGCTTTTGAAGCAACCATACCAGCACAACCACCTAGTGCGAGAAAAAATCGTGAAACAATAAGCGCGTATAAATTCCAGCTGAATGCACACAGCAAACAGGAAACTATAAAAATGGAAAGCCCAACAATAAGTGGTTTTCGGCGGCCAAAACGATCCATAAGCGGACCGTAAGCCAATTGTCCCAGAGAAATTCCTATAAAATAACTGGTGAGGGTAAGTCCCACACGACTAATATCTATGTCAAATTCGCTGGCCACACTTTCAAACCCAGGCAAATACATATCTATGGAAAAAGGACCCAAAGCTATGAGCGTTCCCAGTATAAGTACTATTCTATTTTTAGATTTTGTGCGAAGGCGTTCAGTCATAAATTTTACTAGATGGCAAAATTAAGACGAGTCGTTCATATAAGCCTTTGAATTACGTTATTAATATGATAAAATCAAGATAACGTTATCGGGTAGTGTTACTAATATTTTAAGGTTTTTTGGTTTATTCGCAAGCATTTTCAGAAATGGTGTTTCAATAGTTGGCCTAACTAGGATTATTAAACATTTATATTATTCAATATCCAAACCACTACAGTGTTTCAGGATTTTAATAGTCAATTATGGGATATATTTTCTACATCCAAGATTAAAATTCAATTTTTTAAACTGTAATGAATTATTTATGATTAAAAATGTCATTAAAATAAAATAGACAGGCTAGCATTTAAAAAATACAGCGAATGGCGAATCACAAGGAATCATATTCCTGTCAGTTATTATCGATTAAATGACATATATTGCCGTTATAATTCAAAATACGTCACACTCTATGCGGAAAATTTACATTTTATTTTTTATTTTCATATTTGTAAACCTTCAGTCACAAACTACTTATACGGTTAATATTCCTACAGATAGGTATCATATAGATAGGACGAACCAACTTATAGTATGTAATATCGATATTTCTCAATTTCCCGAGCTAGACACATATAAAAATGTTGATATTGAGCTTGATAGCCTTTATAGTTTTAGTGCAAATCCAGGAACATTGAGCCATGAGCAATCGTATTCGGTTAAGCGCGAAAAAACCCAATATACACTTTACTTCAGCAAATTCCCTTTGATAGCCATTACCGCAGATCAAGAGTTTGTTGACGAACCCAAAAGGCCAGCGAACTTTCTATATGCAGATTTCAACGAAATTAAAAAGTCTGAAGTAGGAATCGAACTGCGTGGTGGCTTTTCACAGCGTTTACCAAAGAAGACTTACGATCTAGAATTCTGGGAAGATGCAACTGGTGATGATAATAAAGACATGCAGTTTGGCAATCTGCGGGAAGATGACGACTGGATTTTAGACGCTTTACATAATGAGCCGCTACGTTTAAGAGCTTTTTCAGCCCACAAACTCTGGCTAGAAATGCATACGCCCTATTATCTAGATGAAGAAAAAGATGCAAAATCAGGCGCAGATGTAATGTATGTGGAGGTTTTCTTAAACAATATTTACAATGGTATTTATATGCTTTCTGAACAAGTGGATAAGAAGCAGCTTAAATTAAAGAGTTTTAAACATGATAAGATCCGCGGTGAGCTTTATAAATCTGAAGCCGTGTTAAATTACGCTACGTATTTTGCAAGGGTTACACCTTATGACAATACGCAGGATAACTGGGACGGTTTTGAACTGAAACTTCCCGATGAGGATGAAAAAATTGACTGGTCAAAGCTTTATAATCTTGTTGACTTTGTCGCAAATTCAAGCGATGGCGAATTCGATGCGGGTATTGAGAAAAGAGTACATGTAGGAAATGCTCTAGATTATTTTATATTTCTAAATTTCTTGCGCGCGGCAGATAACCGAGGCAAAAACTATTATTTCGGAAAATACAATCAAGATCAACCCTATTTTCTCGTTCCCTGGGATTTGGATGGAACTTTTGGTCTCAAATATGATGGAACTAATGCCCCTACAACAACAGGCATACTTTCAAATACGCTTTTTGACCGCTTGTTTAAAAACCTACCTACAGAAGTGATCAAACAGAAAATATATGCTCGTTATCAAGAACTGCGCGAAGGTGTACTGAGCGAAGAAAAAATCTTGGAACGCCTAAGTAAAAATTACAATCTTTTAGAGGATAACAAAGTTTATGAAAGGGAAGCAGTGGTATGGCCGAACTATCCTTTTGATAAGACAGCAAAAGAGTATATAGACGACTGGACGATGACGCGAATAAGCTTTCTTGATCAGTATTTTGAAAGTTTCAATCTCGGAATCACCACTCAAGAAAGTAAGCAGCAAACGGTCACAATCTATCCTAACCCAGTATCTTCAATCCTTTACGTAAAGAGTGATCTTCAAGAGAAAACACACTACGAGATCTACACCATTCAAGGTCAAAGTGTTCAAAAAGGAAGTGTTGATCCCGCTAATAATCAGATTAATATACAACATCTTAATGCTGGTATTTATCTTTTTGTCATGAATGATATCACCAAGAAAATCCTTATTGATTCTTAATTGCCACTTTTGTAATGAGGATATCATAATGAATGCGCAACCTGTCCTAAATAGAAATATACTTGGATCCGTTAAGTGTCATTTAAAATGTCGTTCTTACCAAGAATCCATGGATTTGTATTGACTTCTTGCCCATTTTCGATCTAATTTAATTCTCTTTTGGGCTTTCCAGGCTTTGATCGTTTTTTTTGGTCAAAAGAGTCGTCGTAAATCTCCTGTCCTCGAAAAATTTATCTTCATTTCTCGCTCAAATATGTCCATTTTTCGACCAATAGTATCGATTTTTGGCCGTTTCTGTGGTGGTCGCTTCCTGCCGGAATGGATTGGCAGTTCAGCATTGCTGAAAAGTACTTTTAGGACGGACAACAAATTTATATGAATCTACTGACGCATTTTCATTTGCCCACCTTTGAAGGGAGCTAAATTGTCATTTTACCTAATAATTTTATCAGATTATGTTGAACTTTCAAAGCCATGGTAAAGAATATTCGACTTTTATTCTTGAGTTTTTCCTTTTAGGAATGAAAACAGATTAGAATCTCATAAATGCATTGTAAAAAAAATGATACTACTGATAAGCCAAAATAACAACATTATAAAATTAGCATTCATTAAGATAAATAACCGCCCAAATCATGTATTTTTAGACGAACCAATTACGAATTAAAAATGAAATATATTATTACAACAGCAGCATTGATGCTTACTCTTCTTTCCTGTAAAAATGAAAATAAATCAGAAAGCGAGACAGTAGCAGGTAACGATATGGCACAGACCGCCACCGAAAACCTTAGCCCTGCGCAACAAAAAGCGAAAGAAATTGCAATTGCAAGCGGAGCAGATGAATGGGATAATGTGAGCGAAGTGCAGTTTACCTTTAATGTAGATCGTGGTGAAAGCCATATGGAACGCAGCTGGGTGTGGAATCCTAAAACCCACGATGTTAAGATGACGAGTGATGAAGGGACCGTTAATTATAACCGCAATGAGGAAATGGACAGTATCGCGACCAATGCGGATAAAGCATTTATCAACGACGCCTACTGGCTTATGCCACAAATGCACTTATTGTGGGACAAAGATGCAACTGTAACCGTACAGGATACCGCTACTGCTCCCATAAGCAATGAAAAAATGAAAAAAATCACTTTGACCTATCCAGATCAGGGCGGTTATACACCAGGAGATGCCTATGATTTTTTCTATGGTGATGATAATATGATCAAAGAATGGATTTACCGCAAGGGGAATGCTTCTGAATTTTCTATGGTGACCACCTGGGATAATTATAAAGACTACAATGGGATTGACATTGCAACAATGCACAGTTCTAAAGATGGCAAAACCAAGTTATATTTTACCAATATTGACGTTAAAACGGAATAAAAACACCTGTTTTTGAGCTAAATAAAGGGTTTTTGCAGCAATGCAAAAACCTTCTTTTATTTTCGCTTTAGCGAAAGAGCCAGAAGCGCCGCCACTACCACAAAACATAAAAGTGCAAAAAAACTGCTCTTCAAATCAAAGGTCTGTGCCAAAAATCCCAGAAAAACAGGCCCAAGCAAAAGTCCCACAAAACCTGATCCCGCAATAAAACTTATTCCTTCAGCTGCGGCAATATCTTTCAGGTTTCCGCTGTAGCGAAAGAGTTCTGGCACCACTACAGAAAGCCCCAGCCCCACAAAACCAAAACCTACAATTGCCACCCAGGTCATCCCACTCAGTACCAGACCGAAACCAACCGCAGCAATGATGCAACCGGCTATAATGATAAAACGGGATCCATAATGTGCGCTTACGCTATCACCAAAAAACCGCCCCAAAGCCATCATTCCATTAAAAACCGCGTAGCCCAATCCAAAAAGTGCCGCTGCGGCCAGCGTGACACGTTCCAGGTATAAAGCGCTCCAATCCACAATTGCCCCTTCCGAAGCCATTACCATAAAACTGATAATTGCCAGACCTAAAAGTGGTTTCAAATGTTTCAGCTTAAAAGATTCTTCGTGCTCCTGTTTTACCACGGTAATTTTCCAGTAATTTTTCATAAAAAACACGTTGACAAGAATAAGCAGGATTATTACCGCCAGCATGTGGATCAATGCGGAAGGCATAAATGGAATAAGAAAAATCCCAATTCCCGCCCCAAGCATGCCACCTAGACTAAAAAACGCATGGGAAAGTGACATAAATTGCACTTGATCCTGTTTTTCAATGTGGGTCACAAGTGTATTCATCGTAACGTCCATAACTCCAGAACAGGCGCCCACCACATATAAAGTGGCACATAACCAGATATAATTTGGAGCTGCAAACGGACCTATAAAACTGAGACAAAAAGCGATAACGGCAAAAGCCATTACGCGTCCAAGACCTACACTTTTAATAAGCTTTGGCGCAAATGGAATCATGGTCAGTGTACCCAGCGCCAGAAAAAATACCGCAAATCCCAGTTCACCTTCGCTAATGTCCAAATTTTTGGTAATGCGCGGGATATAGATGGCCCAAGTTCCAAAAATAATATTAAGCGACAAAAAAAGAAGCGCCGCACTAAAATAACGGCCACTGGTAAAAATGAGTTTTAAAGATTTCATAAGCGGGTTATTTTTTCGTGACTCATATATTCTGAAATATAACCGTGTAAAATAATGATTTTAGATCGATAAAAAGAAATCCTGTTTTACCTTGTTGCGGTGATGGATTAACATCAACAAAAAGGGTTTTTTTAAAAATGTGCTTTATTATGGCGATTATAGCCAGAAAATACCGTTTTCTCTAATTATTTCACACTTCCTTAATCCTTTATTCCTATCAATATTCGTTATTTTTACAATCTATGCTAAAGAAAGAAAAAGATACGTATCAAAGCTCGCGCGAGTATGCTCGCGAGAGAGATCAAAACGACCCACTGGCGCGTTTTAGAGACAAATTTCATTTTCCCAAAGATGCTAATGGAAATCCGCTTATTTATCTTTGCGGAAATTCACTGGGTCTTCAGCCCAAAAAAGCAAGGGAATATGTTGAGGAAGAAATGGCCAACTGGGCAGAACGCGCGGTAGAAGGACATTTTCGGGCAGAAGTACCCTGGACGGAGTACCACGATATTTTAGCTAAACCCATGGCCGAAATCGTAGGTGCAAAACCCAGCGAGGTGGTGATCATGAATACGCTTACAACAAATCTGCACTTGATGATGGTGTCTTTTTATCAACCTACCGATAAAAGACATAAAATACTTATCGAAAGTGACGCCTTTCCTTCAGATAATTATGCGGTGCAATCACAGATCAAACAACGTGGTTACAATCCTGATGATTCCTTAATCTTTTGGAAACCTAGAGCTGGCGAAGAACTTTGCCGACTGGAAGATCTAGAACAAATTCTGGAAGAACAGGGAGAGGAAATCGCATTGCTTATGATCGGCAACTCTAATTATTACACCGGCCAGCGCTATCCTATAAAAGAAATCACCGAGTTGGGGCATAAAAAAGGCTGCATGGTAGGTTTTGACCTCGCACATGGTGCCGGTAATATTGTTGCAGATCTACACAATAACGGTCCCGATTTTGCCGTATGGTGCACCTATAAATACTTAAACAGTGGTCCCGGTAGCCTGGGCGGCTGTTTTGTACATGAGCGTCATGAAAATAATCAGGATTTACCCCGTTTTACCGGCTGGTGGGGCCATAAAATGGATTCCCGCTTTAATATGCGGGTCGATTTTGATCCTATTCCCGGCGCCGATGGCTGGCAGTTGAGCAATCCACCTATTTTAAGTATGGCACCCATTCGCGCCTCGTTGGAAATTTTCGCGGAAGCGGGATTTAAAAACATTAGAAAAAAAGCGATCGCCCTTACCGGTTATCTAGAATTTCTAATTGAAAACATTGGCGATGAACGCATCCATATCATTACTCCAAAAAATCCGGAAGAACGCGGTTGTCAATTATCCATTCAAGTAACAAATGCAGACCGAAGCCTTTTTGATGGCTTGATGAATGCCGGCATTATCTGTGACTGGCGTGAACCTGACGTTATACGGGTTGCCCCCGCTCCACTCTACAACAGTTTTGAAGATGTTTATGAGATGAGTGTACGCCTTAAAGAGCTTTTAAAAGGGTTCTAAATACGCAAAAACAGTGGAGATCGTAATTCATCCGAAACCAACTAGCAAGATTTGAAAAAAGAACAACATATACTTATTATAGGCGCGGGACTTTGCGGCTCTTTATTGGCTCTACGTATGGCACAGCGTGGTTACAAAGTCTCCTTGATGGAAAAAAGGCCTGATCTTAGAAAAGAATCTGTAGACTCTGGCCGCTCTATAAATCTCGCATTTTCTGATCGTGGGATGAAAGGATTGCGCCTGGCCGGACTTCAGGATAAAGTTGTGCCGTTGTGCATTCCGATGAGAGGTCGCATGATCCATTCAGAAAACGGCGGGCAGTTTCTGAGTGCGTACAGTGGGCGGGATCATGAGTATATTAATTCCATTTCGCGAGAAGATCTCAATATCATGTTGCTGGATGAATGTGAGAAAATGTCCGGGATAACTATGTTTTTCAATCAGAAATGTACCGGTGTGGCGCTTGAGACCGCGCAAGCCACTTTTGAAGATTATCATACGGGAGTGGCAAAAACACATCAAGCTGATGTGATAATGGGTGCAGACGGCGTGGGTTCTTCATTGCGAAAGAGCATGTTAGATCATAAGAAATTCCTTTTTAGCTATGGGCAGGATTTTCTCACCCACGGTTATAAAGAACTCTCCTTTCCGCCAGCGGAAAACGGTGGCTACCTTGCCGAAAAAAACGCGCTGCACATTTGGCCGCGAGGTAAAGATATGATGATCGCGCTTCCCAACTTGGATGGCAGTTTTACGGTAACCCTATTTTTATCGTGGGATGAGGGCAAATACAGTTTTAAAAGTCTGGATAACGAAAAAGCCGTTTTAAATTATTTTGAAGAAGAATTTCCCGATGCGCTTTCCCTAATGCCAAATCTTATTGAAGAGTTTAATGAAAATCCAACGTCGCCATTGGGAACCATAAAATGCTCGCCCTGGCATGCTTATGGCAAAGTGCTTTTATTGGGTGACGCGGCGCATGGCATAGTCCCATTTTACGGGCAGGGCATGAATGCTGCTTTTGAAGATATCGTAGTGCTTGACAAAGCCATGAATGAATTTCCCGATGACTGGACCGCCGCTTTCAAGGCTTATCAAACGGAACGTAAAGAAGATACAGATGCTATTGCTGATCTAGCCGTTGATAACTTTCATGAAATGAAGGCCCACACCGCAAGTGACATTTTTCAGGAAAAGCGAAAGTTGGAAATCGCTTTTGAAAAAGAATTCCCTTCGGAATATTTTTCCAAATACGCACTGGTAACTTTCCGGGAAGACCTACGCTATTCAGAAGCCATGCGCCGCGGAAGGGTTCAGGATAAAGCCATTCTCAATCTTATTTATGACAAAAGAATAAACCAAGAACAGTCGCTTAGGCAAAAATTAGATCTTGTTATCGCAGAAACCCGCAAGATGCTGCATGATGATGCCGTAGTACGCGGTATGGAAAGCGAATAACCTTAAGACAATTTCATGCATTTTATCCCTGAAAAGCTAGAAGAATATGCAACGGCAAACTCTGAAAATGAGCCTGAGCTATTGAAACAATTACGCCGGGAAACGTATCAAAAAGTATTACAACCCAGAATGCTGAGTGGCCATCTTCAAGGTCGGTTTTTAAGTCTGCTCTCTAAAATTATTCGACCGAAAAGAATCTTGGAAATAGGCACGTACACCGGTTATTCTGCGCTTTGCCTGGCGGAAGGATTGCTGGACGACGGACTTTTAGAAACCATTGATCACAATAAGGAACTTGAGCATTTACAGCAGAAATATTTTAAAGCTTCCGCGTATTCGGAAAAAATCAAAGCGTACACCGGGAATGCTCTAGATGTGATTCCTACACTTGACAACAACTTTGACCTGATTTTTATAGATGCCGATAAACCGAATTATCCAGCGTATTTTGATTTAGTCGTTCCTAAATTAAACCCGGGAGGTTTACTGATTTCCGATAATGTATTGTGGAATGGCAAAGTTTTAAATCCCGAAGAAAACAAAGATGCTTCTACCCAGGCTATTTTACAGTACAATAAATTACTTGCGGAAGACGAGTGGTTAGAAACCGTATTGCTTCCCATACGAGACGGACTTACACTAAGCCGGAAAAAGTAAGCAGTGCGCGGTTTCAGTCGCAGTTGATAGTTGACAATTTAAGTGGGCAATCTAAAAATCGACTGTTTAATGATAAAAATGGTCAAAAACGACCCTAAATTGAACTTTTGAAAATCGGTCAAAAGAGCTTAAAAATTGACAAAATGCACGGAAAATTAGCTTTAGAATGGAAGAAATTTTTCGAAATTACGCTTAAAAAACGGCTAAAAAGCATCAAAAATGACATTTTAGCAATAGAAATTGACAAAAAAAACCCTGCGAATGGCAATCGCAGGGTTTCAAACTAATAAACTAAGTTAGTAGGGTTATCGCAACCGATCCACAGATTTTACAAGATCCTCATCCCGCTTGATGGCTTTGTTGGCCATGGCAATAAAAACGATAGAAATGACGGGAATGAGCATCCCAATATCTTTCTCTGGGGCCGCCGCCCCTCCAGATATGATTTGCGAATGGTAAATCAATACACCTAGTAAAATAAAGTTCAATATTATATTAAGACGGCCCAACACAAACTGCAGCTGTCGTTTTTTAAATAGAAAAATGGTGATCAAGGACAATACTGCGCTTGCCACGAAAAGGGCAATATACAGTATTTTATCTTCAGCCCAAACAGCTGTTCCCTGTAAGTCACTATATAGCGGAAATAAAAAAATTAGACCGGCAGACACCAGTGTGGCCAGTAAAAGATAAATTGTTTGGATACGTTGAATCATAAATTGAAATGTACGGCCGACAAAAATAGCAACTTCTTTTTAACTCCCATCCTTTAATTTAAAATTATTGTTGTATAATTGCAGTAATAATACTTAACCATCTCAATGGTGGCAGTTTACTCGCCGAAAAATTCTTAGAATCTTCTCTCAAGATTTTTACACGCATTCACAAAAAAATCTAAGCACTCATATCCATAATTAATGTTTGATATTTCAGAACTTAAAGCTAAAAAGCTTCCTGAGCTACAGGAAATAGCTAACGGTCTTAGCATCCCTAAATTTAAGACCATTAAAAAACTAGATCTCGTATATAAAATACTTGACGAGCAAGCTGCAGACCCCAAAGCTGTTGCCGAAGCTGTTCAGGACAGTACAGCTCCTGCGAAAAGCGACGATACGCCCGCCCCGAAAAAAAGGGGACCCAAAAAGGGAAGTACGCGTAAAACACAAGTTTCCAAAGAAAATACTACGGATAAAGATCCTAAAGTAGAGCAAGTAGAAGCGGAGACTAAATCTGGGTCAAGAGACAATTCCGATAACAGCAACAATAAGCCCGTTGCTAAAGGCAAAAATCAAAACCAGAACGACAACAAGGATAACAATCCTAAAAATACACGGCCCCAGAAGGATAATTCATCCAATACTGCTAAAAATGCTAGTCGGAATCCTAAAAGATCCAGCAATACTAAAGGCGGAGGAAACAGTAATAATCCGAACAATTCCAATTCCAATTCCAACAACAATAACAACCGTAGCAATAACAACAATCCAAATCAGAACCAGAACAGCGGCAATAAGGATAGCCGCAACCGTTACCGGGATCCTGATTATGAGTTTGACGGAATTATTGAAAGTGAAGGAGTTCTTGACATCATGCAGGACGGTTATGGCTTTTTGAGATCGTCTGATTATAATTATCTTTCATCTCCTGATGATATTTATGTTTCACAATCACAAATCAGACTTTTTGGGCTTAAAACCGGTGATACTGTACTGGGTGTAATAAGACCTCCCAAAGAAGGCGAAAAATATTTCCCGCTCATCAAAGTTTCAAAAATAAACGGCCTTGATCCCAATGTGGTTCGCGATCGGGTTTCTTTTGAACATTTGACCCCACTTTTTCCTAAGGAAAAATTCAATCTGGCAGATCGTCAAAGCACCATATCTACCCGTATTATGGATATGTTTACTCCCATTGGAAAAGGACAGCGCGGAATGATCGTTTCTCAACCGAAAACAGGTAAGACGATGCTTCTCAAGGATGTGGCCAATGCGATTGCGGCAAACCACCCTGAAGTTTATCAAATGATCTTGCTTATCGACGAGCGTCCAGAAGAGGTGACCGATATGCAGCGCAATGTAAAAGGCGAGGTTGTTGCATCTACTTTTGACAAAGAAGCCCACGAGCATGTACGCGTTGCGAACATCGTTTTGGAAAAAGCAAAACGCCTTGTAGAATGCGGCCATGATGTCGTTATTTTGCTTGATTCAATAACCCGTCTGGCACGCGCTTACAACACAGTTCAACCTGCATCAGGTAAGATTTTGAGTGGTGGTGTTGACGCCAATGCACTGCACAAACCCAAACGTTTCTTTGGTGCCGCGCGGAACATTGAAGGCGGCGGTTCACTTACCATTATAGCAACCGCACTTACCGAAACCGGCTCTAAAATGGATGAAGTAATTTTTGAGGAATTTAAAGGAACCGGTAATATGGAACTTCAACTGGATCGTAAGATTTCCAACAGAAGGATTTTCCCTGCTATGGATCTTACCTCATCAAGTACGCGTCGTGACGACCTTCTCCTCAGCGAGAATGTTCTACAGCGCATGTGGGTGTTACGCAAATACCTTGCAGACATGAACCCTGTAGAGGCGATGGAATTCATCAATGACCGTATCAAACAGACCAAAAACAACGAAGAGTTCTTGGTTTCCATGAATGGATAATTTATTTCCGCAGAGCGGAACTTGACACCAATAAAAAAGCGGAGCCTTAATAAGCCCCGCTTTTTTATTGTTTTGTAATTTTTTTTGAATAATATAATACGGAGTATTCTATAAAAAAACTCACTTTCCGAAGAGAATTTGGCGCTATTTTGTCCAAAATTCCATAGATCTCAATAACTCAAAAAACTAAATGAGATTACCGTAAAAACGCGGTCAATTATTCACTTTAACCTACTGCTTTACAACTTATCAAATAGCATTTAATTAACGAATTTTATTGATCCTTATTGTTGGTCTTAAGTAGCGACTAAAATATAATGTCGTATTTCACGCCAAAGTTGTTCAATACTTCTGATACATTTTCTTTGAGGTTTTTAAACCCTAAAT
>JBBPYO010000048.1:0-4906 GCA_038199845.1 Flavobacteriales bacterium | reverse complement strand
CTGGGCAATGTGAGAACCTTTATGTCTTTTGACATGATTTTTAGGTACTTTAAGCATCTGGGTTATAAAGTGCGCTACGTGCGCAATATTACAGATGCCGGTCACCTTGAAGATGATGCCGATCAAGGCGAGGATAAAATCGCAAAAAAAGCGCGTTTAGAGCAAATAGAACCCATGGAAGTGGTGCAACAATACACCATAGATTTTCATAATATCCTTCAAAAATTCAATTGCCTACCGCCTAGTATTGAACCTACCGCTACCGGTCATATCATTGAGCAGATCGAAATCGTTAAGGAAATTATCGAAAATGGCTTTGCCTATGAAAAAAATGGATCGGTTTATTTTGATGTCCTCAAATTCAATAAAACCTATGAGTATGGCAAATTAAGCGGTCGTAAGTTAGAAGATATGATCGCGAATACCCGCGAACTCGCAGCGCAGACCGAAAAGAAAAACCCGCAGGATTTTGCTCTTTGGAAAAAAGCCGAACCTCAGCACATTATGCGCTGGCCTTCTCCGTGGGGCGAAGGTTTTCCTGGCTGGCATTTAGAATGTACTGCCATGAGTACCAAATATCTGGGAGAACATTTTGACATCCACGGTGGTGGCTTGGACCTTAAATTTCCACACCACGAGTGCGAAATCGCGCAAAGTGAAGCTTTTTGTGGTCAAAATCCGGTAAATTATTGGCTTCATGCAAATATGCTTACCCTAAATGGCAAGAAAATGTCTAAAAGCACCGGAAATTACATCAATCCTGGGCAGATTTTTACCGGTGAGAACGAATTTCTAAGCAAAGGTTACGCGGCTAGTGTTGCCCGTTTCTTTATTATGCAAGCGCATTACCGCAGCGTTCTTGATTTTAGCGATGATGCGCTTCAAGCAAGTGAAAAAGGCTTTTATCGTCTTATGGAAGGAGTGAATTTACTCAAATCCATTAAAGAATCTTCAACCAGTAGTTTTGAGATCCAAAAGTGGATTGACAGCTGCTATGCAGCAATGAACGACGATTTTAATACCCCAATTCTTATTGCCCAACTTTTTGAGGCCGTTAAATATATCCACCAGCTCAAGGAAGGTAAGGAAACACTTTCCGGTGAAGATCTGGAGGTTTTTAAAAGCACTATTAATGCGTTCGTTTTTGATGTGCTTGCACTTGAAGATACTATCGCTACCGCAGATGCCAATATCGATAAACTTTCTGGTGCCCTAGATTTACTTATAAAACTCCGTACCGAAGCCCGAGCCAATAAAGATTTTGCAACTAGCGATCAGATCCGTGACACGCTGCTGGATATGGGCGTTCAGCTTAAAGATGGTCGCGAGGGTACAACGTATAGCATCAATCAATGACCGGAAAGCAACTAGCTACCGCACCATTTATTTTTTTGGTACGTATTTATCAGCGTGCAATTTCCCCAATATTACCTTCCTCCTGCCGCTACCGTCCCACCTGTTCGCAGTATACGGTAGAGGCGCTGCAGATGCACGGTCTTTTTATGGGAAGTTGGCTCGCAATTAAACGCATCGCAAGTTGCAACCCTTGGGGAGGTTCTGGATATGATCCTATACCTCCAAAAAAAAACCTAAAATAATCCAAGAGCCCGCGCTGTTGAAACCTGTTCAATCCAAGATAGAAATTTAAAGCCCAATCACCGAAAGTAGTTGGGCGCTTTTATATCTTTACGCTTTACTTTTTAAAAATTCCGTATGCACGCACTTAAGATGACCTGGAATCCTTCTACAGGTTTTGACCTTGGTTTTTTAACCATTCATTTTTACAGTCTCATGTTTGTCATGGCTTTTATGCTAGGCTGGTACCTCATGAAACGTATCTATAAAAGAGAAGGTGTAGAAGAAGAAAAACTCGATCCGCTTTTTATCTATTCTGTGCTTTCAATCTTGATTGGTGCGCGACTGGGGCACGTTTTTTTCTACCAGCCTGAATTACTGGTTCAGGATCCACTTTCGGTGATCCTTCCCTTTCGCTTTGTTCCAGAGATAGAATATACTGGTTTTCAGGGACTCGCCAGTCACGGCGCAGCCATTGGGATGATCTTCGCAATGTATCTTTATAATAAAAAAATATTACATAAAAGTACGTTATGGTTGCTTGACCGTGTGATCCTTCCGGTCTGTCTGGGTGGAATATTTGTGCGAATCGGTAATTTTTTCAATTCGGAAATAGTGGGTAAAATCGCTAATAATAGTGACTTTGCCGTAAAATTTGTACAAGATCAGTACAATAAATACGAAGTACAGCGCATTACCGGTATCAATGATACCAAAAAAGCATACCAAGCATTGACTGATGATCCGCAATTTGCAAGTTACATTGAAGCCATTCCCTACCGCTATCCCGGCCAACTTATAGAGGCTGCCGGTTATTTAATTGTTTTTGCCATACTTATGTTCATTTACTGGAAAACAGATCTACGCAAAAAAGAAGGTTTTCTTTTTGGTACTTATTTAGTACTGCAGTGGTCAGTACGCTTTATAGTTGAATTTTTTAAACGCGCTCAAGTAGAGGGTCGCGAAAATTGGATTTTTGACCTAAATACCGGTCAAATCCTTAGTATTCCCCTTATTTTGATCGGTCTATTTTTTATGATCCGTGGGTTCAATCAAAAAACTCCAAAAGTTTACTAATCATGAAATTTCTTCTTTTTTCTTTATTTAGCTTTCTATTGATTTCTTGCAATAATGCTTCGGAAAATAATTCGGAAACATTATCTACGGAAGAAATTGTTTTTACAAAAGAAGGCGAATTACATATTTTTAAAGCCGATACTACTACGGAAACACTGGATATAGAATTTGCCGAAACGGATTATGAAACTGCCACCGGACTTATGTACCGCGACGCAATGAACGATAATCAAGGGATGCTTTTTATTTTCGGTTTACCTTCTGTGCACAGTTTTTATATGAAGAATACCGAATTCTCACTGGATATTCTGTACATCACAGCAGATCAAAAAATAGCCACAATCGCTGCAAATGCGAAACCTTTTAGTGAAGAAAGCCTGCCTTCAAAAGTCCCGATACAATATGTACTTGAAATCAATGGAGGTCTTTCCGAAAAGTGGAATGTTAAGGTTGGGGATTCTGTGAGCTGGTCGCGGGATTAGTTTTGAGTTCAGAGTTCAGAGTTCAGAGTTCTAAAGTTACCTGTTTTGTCGAATCCAACCTGCAAGGTGTTGTTTTTCCGAAGAACGAGAAAAAACCTCCTTGTAGGTTTTAGCCTAGATTTATCGGAAAGTGAAAACAATTTTTCCTGTCCCGAAGCCGAATTAAAAACCTAAACGATCAATATGTTATTTCTAGGTAAATAAATACCTACGGGGAACCCCATTTGCTCGTCCCTCTCTAAAGCGGAATACCATGTGTGTGGAAAATAGCAATTTTGAGATTACAAACATAATAAAGCCTTAGAACTTTAACTTTTGCCTTATATCCTATTTACATCTGCTGATAACAGCTCTATATTACAAAAGATTAAAATATATTGCTTAAATCTCGTCTGCCGACAATTGATATAATATCAATTCTGTTCTCATTTACTTTGTAGTAAATACTGTCGGAGCCACAGACGCACCGTCTATATCCTTCTTTTATTGAATTGACTGCTTCAAATGAATACGGACTTTGTGCAATTCTATCAAAATGATCGAAGAATGAATCAAAATTTTTATCTGCCTGCACCATTCCAAACTGTTTAACTCCATAATGATGAATACGTATTAAGTCTTTTTTAGCTTCGTTACTTAATCTGTATTTAGTCATTAAGCTGAGACTTGGATTGTGCTAAAATTTGCTCCTTGCTATCATCTGTAAATCCGCTATTTTCAGCGCTCTCAATCTTCGCTTTGATCCAATCTATTTCAATTTGCTGATTTCTTACTTGTCGGATCAAGTCGTTAACAAGTTCACTTTACTGGTATATTCCTTATTCAATACCTGTGTTTTTAACCATTCATCATTTGGTTCTGTAAATGAAATGCTCTGTCGTGCCATATTATTATTTTGGTGCTAATTTTCACCAAAATTTAATAATAAGTAATTATGTAGAAAATCATCAAATCAAAAATCCCACTAAGAACAACCGATTTTTGGTGTTTTAGCAGGATTTTTAGTTTCAATCTGAATTTATATAGGTTCGAGTAGTGTCAGTTCGAGTAATTTTTTTCTTCAAAAAATTGTATCGAGAATGGGTTTTGACCGAAAATTGCTGTTTTGAATACAAAATATTTTAGATCATTAAATCATTGGAATCCATTGACTTTATAGAAACCGACTGCTTCTCGATACATTTTTGATTCCGCTCTCTCTACACCAAAAACACTCGAAGTGACATTAAGTTTTATTTAATAGCCATCAATTCCACATCGAAGATCAAGGTTGCGTCTGGTGGTATTACGCCACCTGCACCGCGAGAACCGTAACCTAAGTTAGATGGGATCACAAAGCGCGCTTTATCACCTATCTGCAATAAACTCACGCCTTCATCCCAACCAGAAATTACCTGACCAGCTCCCAGTTCAAAATCAATGGGCTCATTTCGTTTGTAAGAAGAATCAAAAACGGTACCGTCAGGCAACTGCCCTTTGTAATGTACCGATACAGTTTTACCTTTTTCAGCTTTTTTACCATCTCCTTTTTGAATGATCTTGTAACGCAAACCACTATCTGTTTTATCAAAACCTGCCGCGATCTTATCCAAAGAAGCTTCTGCATTTGCTTTTTCTTCAGAGAGACGCTTTTCCCGCGAACCTTCAAACGTACGGAAAGCTTCCACCGCATTAAAATCTTCAGCTTCTTGACCCTGGCGAATGATTTCCACTTGATCCATTAGATCGCCTTGAGAAATGGCATCTACCACATCTTGACCTTCCACTACTTT
>JBBPYO010000047.1:0-4740 GCA_038199845.1 Flavobacteriales bacterium | reverse complement strand
TTATTAAAACATACGATAATAAAAATAAAGGCTCTAGTTTGATATGGTGTTGTCATTTTCAAAAATCGACCGAAAGTGCCTATTTTTCGGTTAAAACAGGGTAAAATTGTCTTATAGATCGGATTTATTCAATCTGCTAAAAGTTGAAATTATAAAAGGACAACTAATGGCATCGCTTTTCTAAACGAGAGCCAATATAAGCTATTAAGGGTTGATAATTCTTTTGAAAGTGAAATGGTCTTCGCTAATACTTTGGATGTGCAATCACCCATAGAGCAAAATTATTCCCCCTAATTAATTGTTTTGCCCACGTTAACATAAGATTCAGGAACCTAAATTCTTTTCCACATCATTCCGTTTTTTTAACCATTTCTTAGAGGCATCAAAGCAATAGCCAAAATGGAATACCAAAAACTGCTGCTGATCGTTCCTGAAATCAGTTTCCAGATGATGATAAAAGGAATTTACACTAAGACTAATACCGGTTTTAAAACCTTGAACTGAATTTACCTAAACAAAGGTCATCCAAAAATAAATAACCTTTCTTCTATTCTATCGCTTTGACAATATTGTTAATCGATCTTGACCACTTGGGATAAATCGCGATAGGTTCGGGGTAACCTTCCGGTGATTTATCCATTTCCCAGGGTGCATGAATTAGAGCATTATTTACAGAAACTAATTCGGGAATCCATTTTTTGATATAGTCCATGGCTTTGTATTTCAATGATTGGTGAACGGGGTTTGTATACCAAATCTCATAGGCCTGCATATGCCAGTTCATCCAGTTTGAGGAAACATCATAATCTATCAACTTACTTTCAAAATAAGCCGCACCCCATGTCCAGTCTATTTTAAGATCATGTACCATATAACTCGCACAGTTAACACGCCCCCGGTTGCTCATATATCCAGTTACATTGAGCTGGCGCATATGCGCATCTATAAATGGAATGCCCGTACTCCCATTGCACCAACGCTCGAACTTTTTAGGGTCATTTTCAAAATCAATTGCCTTGTTCTTAAAACCGGATGTTGTAAACATCTGATTTCCCATCATCATTCCCTTAAAAGTAAAATAGTCCCGCCAAACAACTTCAAAAATAAGCCACCAGGTACTTATATTCTTTTTAATACTTTTTTCATAAACCTTTACTTCTTCGTAAATCTTGCGCGGGGAAATCGCTCCCAAAGCTAAATATGGAGATAATTTACTGCTGTAATCCAGCCCTAGGGATTTATTGCGCGTCCATTTATAAGAGGTCAGTAATTCACTCTCGTGCGTATAGTGTGACAGACGCATTATTGCTTCTGTCTCACCACCATTGAGGTAAGGTTTTTCATCATATTCTGGATTGGGAAGCAATTTAAACTGGCTAGCTTCGGGTAATTTGCCCCAATCATCCAAATGAAAAACTTCAATTTTTTCTGGCGCGGGTAGTACCGATCGTACAGACGCCTTTTTTCCGGTGTTGATTCTAAAGGCTTTGCTGGTCAATGGAATATCATTAATCTCATAAGGAATATCCTCGATATGATAAAGGGTTTTCCCCCAGGTAGAAACATAAGCACAAGATTTCGGCAAATTATTCATCACTGCTTCTACTACATTGCACTCTTCTGGTGCATACTCCTGCTCAGCAAAAACAGCGGAAATCTCGTGGCCTTTTACAAGTTGGGGGATGATTTCTTCTGGCTTTCCGGTTGCTATTAAAAGATTGGCACCTTTATTCTGAAGAAGTTTTCTAAGATCGCTTAGCGTCTGCGCTAGAAATTCAAATCTGTTATAGCCCGCTTTCGCGAAAGCGAGTTCTGTATTGGCGTAATGCCGCGGATCAAAAATATAAACAGGAAGGATATTCTCACTTTGATCAATTGAGTTACATAGCGATTCGTTATCAAGCAGTCGTAAATCGTTTTTAAACCACAGTAGCGCAGTCTTATATTTTTTTTGCATCGTCTTTGTCTGAAGGTTTTCTAATGGTGTGTTTTTCAAGGATCCGGAGTCGTTCCGAAATTGCCAGGCCGTTTTTCCTAAAACCATAAAGTTTTTCCAGGGCGTTGGCTCGGCTTTTTTTCATATCCACAATCCTATGGGGATAATCTACGCCCAGTTCAACACTGTACAACTGTTCTTCCATCGCTGTCATCTTCCAGGGTTCGATGGCAAATTGCACTGGGAGCTCTCTTAGTTCCGGAACCCATTTTTTTATAAAGACCGCATCCGGATCATGATCTAGGGCGTTTTTTACAGGATTGTAAACACGTACCGTATTGGTTCCTGTAAGACCAGCCTGCATTTGAAACTGACCGTAATGTATCCCGGGTTCAAAATCCAAAAACTGGCGAGCCAACCACGCACTTCCGGTCGTAAAGTGCTGAAAAAGGTGATGTGTCAAAAATGAGGTTACCATAGCACGCATCCTGAAGTTTAAATACCCAGTTGCAGCAACGCATCGCATGGCAGCATCTACTAAGGGATAACCCGTTATTCCATTTTGCCAGGCATGTACAAACCTAGGGTTTAAAGGTTGCGGCATTTTTAAGAAACCTTTATTGACCGCCTCGAATTCCATGCGCGGTTCTGATTCAAACTTTTGAATAAAATGGCTCTGCCAGCGCAGTCTGGAAATAAACGCGGAGAGCTGACGCTTGTATGTTGATTCTTTCTGCCATTCTCGTGCTTGCTGATAAAGCTCGCGGATGGAACAAATACCCCAGGAAATGTAGGGTGACAATCTACTGCAACCGTATTGGCTGAGTTCGGGCTTGGAAATATAATCGCTATAAAAAGCCAATCGAGTGCCAAAGAAGCTATCCCTCCATTGCTCATAGTTAGTCCTCCCCCCTTTCTGGAAATAATTTTCGGGGGTATCGAGATTGAGTGCTGCATATTTAGCATCAATAAACGCTACAATATCTATTGGGGATTGCACTTTTATCTCTTCGGAAATTTGAACCATCGGGGCTTGCATATAGGCGTACCAGGATTTTCTCCAGTCGTCGCGGTTGCTTATGGCTCGAAGAACACCGTTGTTCTGAAATTCTTTCCAGTTGATATGACGATTTCGGCAAAGTTGAGCAAAGGCTAGATCTCTTTTAAAGGTTACATCCAAACCTGTTTCCCGAGTACTGAATACACCATCAACTGCAAACCTATCAAAAAGCTCTTGGAAAAACGGTATTGCCTCTGCCTCTATGCAATGAATTTTCAAACCATATTTGGCTGATTGTTCAATCAATTCACGCAGCGATTCTTTTACAAAATCGAGATGCCGGGAATCGTAATGCGGATCTTCCCAAATTGTTTTTTCATAGAGATATATCAGGATTAAGGGAGGTCCCGAATCAATTGCTGCAAGCAACCCTTCGTTATCTACGAGCCTTAGGTCACGTTTAAACCAGAAGATATTTACACCTGTTTTGGTCAATTGTTTTTACCGTCTTATATATTTAAAAATACATCAATTAGTGGAAGTTTATTGGTTTAAAAAACGTAAAAATGCACCAACTTTTGAATTTTATAGCGTGAGGAATTCTTTGCATTACAAGGGCCAAATAAGATATTTTACTACCTTTAATTCTGTTGACTAAGCGCAGTATTAGCTGAAACTAAGAAACATAAATCTTAAAAAAGTTAAGTATTTCTATATTCATTTTTGAAAATAGCTCAAAAATTCATTCTCTTCCGTTTAAATTCCCTTTGTCCAAAACCGAATAAAGCTATTTTCCCAAAAGAATTCTTTTAAAATAACCTTAAGCACTGCATATGTAGGCACCGCTACCATCATTCCCGTAATACCAAACAGCAGACCAGCAGCTATAATGATCACAAAAATTTCCATAGGGTGCGATTTTACACTGTTTGAATAGATAAAGGGCTGGGATACAAAATTATCTATCAACTGCCCTACGGTAACCCCAATCATCACATACCCCACAAGAGGTAGGATTTCTCGAGAGAAATCCAGTTCAACGTGACTCGTAATGGTAAGTGCTGCCATCAGCACCGCGCCAATGAGCGGCCCTGCATAAGGGATAATATTGAATAGTGCACAAAAAAATGCAACGATCAGCGCGTTTTCTGTTCCCACGAAAAAGAGGGTGACTGCATAAATGATAAAAAGCACAAAGATCTGAAGAACAAGGCCTACAAAATAACGGGAGAGTAGGTTTTTGATCTTATCCAGCGAGCTTATTGTACGTTCCCGATGTGCGGCGGGAATCATGGCGAGCATAAACCGCTGGATAGCGTTATGATCTTTTAGCATAAAAAAGGACATAAATAGTACCGAAAATAAGCCGATACTGAGTTGCGTCATTATCCCAAGCAGTGTATCCAATAGCGTGGGAACTTCTTTATCATCCACCTTCCCAGTTACCTTCTTTTCAATTTCAGCATCATCTACCACATCCTCGACCGCCTTTTTTGAAGTGCCCGAATATTCGGATATTTTACCATAAATCTTGTCAAGCTCCTCCTGTATATTGTCAGTATTATAAAGGGCAATATTTTTGGTCTGTTCCGCCAACATGGGAACGAACATAAAAGTAAGTCCAGCGGTTAGTCCTAAAAAGACCAGTAAAGCAATGATCGCTCCGTAGGTTTTGCCAACATGTAGCCTTCTTCTAAGAAAAAATACCAAAGGTCTACATAGCAATGCCAGGACGCATGCTGCAATTATATATACAATTAGCGTTCGAACCTGATACAATATGAATAGAAGCAGACCTACCCCT
>JBBPYO010000046.1:0-2274 GCA_038199845.1 Flavobacteriales bacterium | reverse complement strand
TTTAACTGGAGACCAGTGTTATTCTATCTTAAACGCTCCCTTTTCATACGTGCTGTGAAAGGGGATTTTTAATTCTGAACAGGTATTTTTCCAACGGTTTGTGTAGCTTTTGTAATTACTGCCGTCAGCGATGATCTGAGTCTGCGGAAATCTTCTAAGCAACTGGTCCAGATTTATTTTTGGCGATTGCCGAAGTAAAATATAATCGGGATCGGCGCCTTCAACTTTGTAAATTCCCAGACTGTCAACAACCAGGAGTTCTTTCTTATTAAAGATGAAATAATTTTGAAGTACTTGTTGTTTTACAGTTTCCAAAGACACATTTTCCCTAAACAGGTTTGCAGTATTTATTGCGTTTTGTTGATCGCTATACAACCTCAATTGCGTGTCATATTGTTGAATCAAAAGACTGCTTCGGTTTTTATGTAGTATGTAAAATTTTTGCTTGTCGGAAAATTTTCTGTTGAATACGTTGAAAGATAACAGTAAAAGAATTGTACTCAGTAATGTGATAATCCGCTTATAACTAAATTTTTTGAGTAGCATTCCTGAGCTTGTTATGAGTGCGTAGGAAATTAACAGCAGCGCCAAACTGAAGTAGACATGTTTGATCACCAAACTGTCAAAACCAGCTATCCAGAAAATAAAATCATTGAGTGAACTGATCAATAAACCATAGATTTTAGCCAAAAATTCAGGCAAAATCCCGCAACCTGACAATAACAAAATCAAAATTCCTGCTCCCAGCACGATTCCCAAAATAGGAATCACAACCATGTTTGCCGCAAAAAATAGACTTGAAAATTGATGAAAATAAAATAAACTTAAGGGAAGCACGCCCAACTGTGCAGTAAGTGTGACCGTAAAAATCCCCCAGAAATAGCGTAAAATCCGGTTTTTTGGCTCCCAAATCGCAAATAAAAGGGGCTGTAACCACAATATAAAAAACACTGCTGCATAGCTGAGTTGAAAACCAACTTGTTGTAGTAATGAAGGATCGATAACGAGCAACACGAGCGCAGAGATTACCAGGCCGTTCATGCCCCCACTTTTACGATTTGTGGAAAGACCGATCTGTAAAAAACTAAACATGGTCGCGGCACGTAACACAGACGGCGATAGTCCGGCAATAAGCGCGAAACCCCAAATCCCAAGAATGACTAATATGCTGCGCAGGACACGCATGTTACGGGAATTTCCTAAGGGTTTAAAGATCACTTGCATAAGTAAAAGGACAATCCCGACATGCAATCCAGAAATTGCAAGAATGTGGATTACACCTGCATCTATATAATTTTGGCGCGTTTCCGAAGTTAGCTGCTGCCGCTGTCCCAAAAGCAGCGCGTTCATCACGCCCCATTCTCGCGGTGCAAAATCATATTTTGATAAACGTGTTTGAAGAAATAAACGAATGCGCGCAGCAATACCTAGAGCCGATTTGAGATGCCGATCAATTAATACTAGTTCGTCTTTTTGTGCGTAGATTTGACCATGAATCCCCAAATTTGCTAAATACTTGGCATAATCAAATTGATATGGATTGCGTGGGGAACGAACTTTACCAATTGTGGTACGCACCGCGTAAAGCTCATCTACCCGCAGCGCATTTGTATTTGTAATATTTGCGCTGTCGCGCGGAATATTGATAAGAATGCGACCACTGGCTTTTTGATCATTCAACTTTATAACTTCCCCAATATAGCGCGTCGCATAGAGATTTGGTTTCAGCACTTCTGTGATATTAATAAATAGCGCTGCATTATTAGTGTCGTAGCTCTTGAAATGATGCTGATCATTCAACGGATTGCTAATTGTCGTGATAAGCATGCCGAGGCTAATGAAAGCAAGATAAAACGGAATGCTCAGCCAGAAATTTTTCCGTTTGCGGAATAAAAAGTGCAAAATAAGGGCTAAAACTGCCGATATTGAGGCGATTAGGGCATTTTCTGACAGCGGAATTTCAAATCTCTGCTGCAGAACAATGCCTAATATAAGGCATAAAAGCAGGTTGAAAAGTGGTTGATTAAAGCCTTTCATTATAGGAGAATTAAAATTCCATCTTACAATAATAGTCAAAAAATCAGCCGTTTAGATGATTCTTCGGGCTTCTATATACGCTTGTTTCCAATAGTTTTCGTCTAGCGAGGAAATAATTACACCCCGCGACGTAGTGGAATGGATAAATAGAACCGCTCCCGGCCTTATGTCAACTACAAGTCCCACATGGTTGATGCGTTTGCTATGGTCTGTTTTAAAAAAGAGGAGATCACCTAT
>JBBPYO010000045.1:0-2584 GCA_038199845.1 Flavobacteriales bacterium | reverse complement strand
TGGTAGTTTTTAACCGTACCGGAAGGACTTTTATTGATACAATATAATTTCAGACGATAGCTTAAAATTAACGAAAATCAGCTAAAAACAGTCATTTTCGGCCAAAAACAGGGTGTTTTACCTATTTATTGATGTGGAAGAATAGCATCTTTTAGATCATTTTTTGACATCAAGCCACTTTTTCGCCATAATTGTTGGCCGTTTTTAAAGAGCATCAATGTGGGAACGCCGCGCACTTTAAATTTCGCCGCAAGAGGTTTGTTCTTATCTACATCTACCTTAATGATCTTTATATTTTCCCCCAGATCCTTTTTTACATCTTCTAAAATAGGGGCAAGGGTTTGGCAAGGACCACACCAACTCGCATGGAAATCGATTAGTACGGGAATTTGAGAATCTGTAAGGTCGCCAAAAGATGTTTTCATAGTACAAATTTAGCACAATCTTAGCGCGCATTAAAATCCATTAACACCACCTTAAGGTAAAACCGGCAAGGAAGGTTAAGACCCGTTAACGGGAATCCTAAGCAGCATTTTATTCTTTAAATTGCTACCAATAGAATAATGACGAAAAATAATTTATAATGGAAAAAGTACTCATAGTTGGTGCAAACGGCACTACAGGAAAAATAATTGTAGATAAAGTAAATGCAAAAGGTAATTACGAAGCCGTGGCAATGGTGCGCAAAGAAGAGCAACAAGCCCAGTTTGAAGATAAAGGAGTAAAAACGGTGTTGGCAGATCTCGAAAAAGATGTTACCAAAGCCCTTAGAGGTATAGATAAAGTAATTTTTGCGGCCGGTGCTGGTGGGAATTCTTCAGATGAAAAAACAATTCTAGTAGATCAGGAAGGTGCAAAAAAAATCGTTGACGCTGCTAAAGAAGCAAACGTAAAGAAATTGGTGATGCTGAGCAGTATCAAGGCAGATGAGCCAGAAAGTAATCCAGATTTGGCAAATTATCTAAAAGCTAAAGAAAAAGCGGATCAATATTTACGCGCCAGCGGACTAAATTATACAATTGTTCGCCCGGGAACGCTGACAGATGATAAAGCTACCGGAAAAATAAAAATGGCCGAAAAGCTTGATGGAGTTGGTAAAATTACCCGCGAAGACGTTGCAACGGTGTTAACGCGCGCATTGGATGATGATAAAGTCGCTAATCAAACCTTTGAAATGATCAATGGTGATACCAAAATAGAAGAGGCAATTAAGTAAATTTCAATTCCTCATAATTCTTTTGGCTAACGGCTAAAAAAGCAAAAGCCTTAAAGCGGATTTTAATCTACTTTAAGGCTTTTGTAGTTATTGATTTTTGCCTTGTATTTAAATTTTGTGCTTTAGCTGAATTGACCAGTTTTAAAACAATTTCTTATACATAACATAATGTGTTCCTACAGAGGGAATTTCAAAAGGTTCTCCTTCGGAAATAAAACCAAGACGACTGTAAAAATTAAGCGCAACTTCACGCGCATTGAACCATAAAACATCAAACCCTTTCTCTTGGATTAATTTTTCGCCAAAGGCAACTAATTCTTTTCCGAAGTTCTTGCCACGATATTCCGGTAGAACGGCCATTCCGCGAAGTCGGTACTGTTTTCCCGAAAAATAAGGATTGTTATCTACAACAAAACTTGCAATTCCCACTAATGTATCATCGGTAAAGGCGCCCAGGTGAAAGGTTTGTGGCGCGTGGTCACCCTCAAAGATACATTCCATTTTAGGACGTCCCGGCCGCAATACGCTCTGGCGAATGGGCAGAGTTTCTTCCGCGGTTATAGATTCAATTAGAACCATTAAAGTATTATTTTTAGGTGATTTTAAGTGAAAATTGACCGTTTTTTTTGATATTTCAACTAAAATTAAGCGCGCACATCTTTATATTCTGGATGCTCGTCAAATTTTATTTCGGCAAATGGGCAGAGCGGCTCTATTTTATAATTATGCTCGCGGGCAAATTCAACTGCTTTAGCAACCAGTTTACCGGCATATCCTTTTCCTTCTTCACTGCGTTTGGTTTCTGTGTGGTCTATGGTCATCACGCCATTGCGATCTTTAGAATAAGTGAGTTCTGAGATAATCCCGTTTTCGCCTTCCATTAAAAAAACGCCGCGGCTGTCATTGTGATTATGTTTTATGGATGGGATCATAAGTTTTTCTGGTTAAAGAATTAATTTTATTATAAATGGTTTGAACACAGCCCTGAAAAAAGCTTCCCGTTAAAAGCTATATTTTGCTGAAAAAATAGAGGACTTTTACACGCGTATTAGCCGCTTTTCAAATCAACTTTCAGTTAAAAATAGCAAAATTATGGCCGCTTCCGATATTAGGCGCTTATTTAAAGAAGACATTAACATCTTTTTGCCTCTTGTGCAAGAGCTCATGGGCAATAAAGTAAACGATACCGTTCTAAAACAGCGCTTTGAAGCTATGTTTGAACAAAATTATGAATGTCACGGGATTTACAGTAATGATATGCTTGCAGGCGTTTTTGGTCTGTGGTTTGCCACGCGCCATTATTGTGGTAAAACCTGCGAGCCAGATCACGTGTTCATTTTGCCTCAATATAGACGGGAAGGTTTGGGC
>JBBPYO010000044.1:0-2293 GCA_038199845.1 Flavobacteriales bacterium | reverse complement strand
TTTTGTTTTATGAGCATAGCAAAGGTGGAAGTGTTTCTGAAAATATTGGTTTAAATCGGCACGCATTTTTAGAGCTTCCTCTTTCTAGTGTCGAATTTCCAATATTTCACTCTTCCCTGACCTTTTTTCGGTCTTTAAATGCTTCTGTTATTAAGGACTGAAATTTGGAATAGCGCTTTATAATTTTCTTCTGGCGGAATCATGCCATTAAAATCTTTTGGAAACGCTTTCATTCTATCCATATAAATGTAGTTTCTCCAGTGGAGGCTATGGAATATACATATAGGCCTATAAATAAAAATAGGGAAACACAAAGGCGTTTCCCTATTCTACAATTGTACCCGGAATGGGACTTGAACCCACACGTACATAATACACACGGCCCTCAACCGTGCCTGTCTACCAATTTCAGCACCCGGGCGTTTTTAAGGCAAAAAAACCGATTTTTAAGGTTATTTGATCAAAAAAGCAGTTTTTCTTAATAGGTCGGCAAATATAGGTATTTTAGTTTTTTCTAAAAGAACAAAAACACTTTAAAATCGATGAATTCTTGCTTGGGATCAATAATAACTTATCTATAATGAAGAGATCCTTCACAGTAACAATTATGCGATTACTAGAGTAAAAATTGGAATTTGATGTTTTGAAATTATGAAAAGATTCTAAAAACGATGATAAACCGAGAATAGAAACCCTAGAATTTACTTTCTCCTTGGTAAAAACTCCCTTAGAATGTAGATCAGGGCAGCAATAAGCAAACCAACGAGTAAACCTTTGGCAAAATAGGCTTCAAAAGGCCATATGAGAACCGCAATTGCGGCAAGTGCCAGAAAAAGATATAATTTATTTCGGTATTTGGTGGGCATAAATTTGTGGTCTTAAACGATCTGTAAAGTTACAGTTTTCAGTTTTAAAGTAGGGTATTCTGCTTTGAACCCTTTTTAAATGATTTACCAAAACTTAATTACCAGATAAATAATGACGAAACATCGTTATAGATTGTGTTTCACCGATTGAAATCGACTTCTTTAAGGCAAAAGTACCTTACAATATACTTCTGTAAATGAATGCTTTCTTACACTTTGTTTTACACCGATTTAAGCATTACATTTGTTAAATTAACCTTAGAGAATAAAAGTTAAATTTGATAAAATTATTTCGTTGGTTCAGAATAGTTATACATTTTAGCATCTTTAAAAATCACACTAATCAATTGGGCTTACGCCTGAAAACAATCAAATCAGACAACAATGGAAAACGAGAACAAAAATAATGGTCTCAAGATCATCACCGGAATTCTAGCCGTTTTACTGGTAGTGGCCGGTGCTTTTGCGGTCAAACTTTACAACCAGGAAAAAAACACAAAATCTGAACTTACCAAAGAAAAAGAAATTGTTCTTACTGATCTTAAACAAATGGTAGGTAAGTATGACATGGTAATTAAAGAAAACAACCTTAAAGATACTGATCTTAACGAGGCTCGTGATCGCATTCAGGTTTTAATAGATAGTGTGCAACAGCAAGATGCAGATATCAGTACATTGCGCAAATATCGTACTGAGGTGTTTAAGCTACAAAAAGAGCGGGATTATCTTTTTACACAGAATGACTCACTTAAGGGTATGAACAAAATGCTTACTATGCAGGTAGATAGTACCCGCTATGAACTTGAAGTTTCTCAACTGAAACGTGATAGTTTAACGAGCGCAAAAGATATTCTTGAAGAAAAAGTGGCACTGGGCGCAAGTCTTGCAGCAAATAAACTTCGAGGTACAGGAGTAATTTTACGCAATTCCGGTAAACTTGTTGAGAACGATAATAACCGTCGCGTAGATCAAATCCGCACGTGTTATACCGTACCTCAAAATAGAATTGCTGAAGCGGGTGACAAGATGTTGTATGTTAAGGTTCTTGATCCACAGGACAATGTACTTGGAGAGAACAAAACCTTACAGGTTAATGACAGTACAAGTATCACTTACAGTGCGGTATCTAAATTCTATTATGAAAACACTGCGCTCGATATATGTGAGAATGTCCCACCAAACGAAGGAGGTTTTGATGAAGGAACCTATAAAATCTATATTTATGATGGTGCTACAGTAATCGCTGAAACCTCAATGATTCTCAATTAAACCTAGTAAATAAAATACGGAACATAAACAAGCGCCATCCAAAATCTGGATGGCGCTCTTTATTTATAACTATTATTTTAATCGAAATTCCGTAATCCTTATTTTCCGCCGTTGGCTTTTAAATCTGCCAGACAAAGCTCATCAAACTCGGCAATAGT
>JBBPYO010000043.1:0-4614 GCA_038199845.1 Flavobacteriales bacterium | reverse complement strand
GTTCCACACATCATGGCTTCGGCCACGCTTAGACCAAAAGGTTCTTCGAAGAATATAGGATGCAAAAGCGCCTTTGCCCCACCCAGTAACTCATTGCGCAAAACCGGATCAGCATTTCCCAGATATTCAACTTGATTATCCTTTAAATACGGTTTGATCTCATTTTCAAAATAATCCTGATCTTGTATTAATCCGGCTATTTTAAGCGGAAAACCACTTGAAATTGCAATTTTTATGGCTTCATGTGTACCTTTTTCGGGATGAATACGGCCAAAATAAAGCAAATAGTCTCCTTTTTTTTCTCTGAAGGAAAAATGTCGTGAATCGATCCCGTGATAAATCGTATCTAGATAACGCAAAGACGGATGACGGTTTGCATCAGAGATGGATATATAAGTACTGGTACTGTTATATTTTTGGTAAACGGGAAGGATTTTTTCGGATGAAAAACCATGTATAGTAGTAATCATAGGAATTTCGATAAGCCGGGAATAAGTCAATGGCAGAAAATCGAAATGGTTGTGGATTATATCAAATTCGTCAGCCCGTTCCATTAGATTGCTAATATGCAGACATTCCCATACTTTGGGATCAATCTGCGCATCTTCTGCGTAGGGATGGCTGCAAACCCATTCCAGTTTTCCACCTGTTTGGGAATCTCCGGTTGCGAAGAGACTAACTTCATGTCCATTTTCAACCAAGCCCTCTGCAATGGTAGAAGCGACCTGTTCCCATGGTCCATATTTTTTAGGGGGTGTACTCCATGCGATAGGTGCAAGAATGGCCATTTTCATTAGCTTTTACCGATCTTAATAAATGACCGTTTATAGTTGAAAATTGGTTAAAAGGAGGCTAAAAATGATTCTGCAACTGGGTTAAAAATTCAATTTAAGAGCACTTTATTTCCTGATTCAGATTTAGTCTCAACAGCGCTGCGCGAATATTTTTTCTTTTCGAAAATAAGTCGGCTCAGCAAATAACTCAATGAGGATTCCGCACCTTGATTCAGGTTTACATTATACGTCTCCAGCCCGTCATAACAACCTCCGGTACGCGGATTATAAATGATCTGATTTAAATGATTATCACCTAGAAACCAGTTAAAAGCTCCTTTAAGTTGGGCTAAATATCCACTTTCTGGAAAGATTTCATGAAACCGAGCCAGCGCTATTATAGTATATGCCACATCAATGGGCTGCTCACCACCGGGAAGCATCTTTTTCTCTGTTTTCTCTTTATACAGCCAGCCACGGTTAGAAATTACCTGAATGCTACTACCCATAATTATTTTAGAAAGAAGAAAATCAAAAGATTCTTTAGCAATGTTTTTATACAATGTATTACCGGTCATTTCCCATGCACATAACAATGCTTCCGGCACGATGCTATTGCCGTACGTCATATAACTTTCAAACCATTTCCATTTTCCCTTGCCTTCATGACGATACATTTGCACTAGACGGTCTGCAAGCTCAATACAGATGGTTTTAGCATATTGCGATTCTGTCTCCAGATCTTTATAATAAAGCCCTTTTATAATGAATGCCATTGCGCGGGTAGAATGCATTTGGCGTAAGTGATTGCTAGAGACTTCGATTATATTTTCTGCTTGAATAATGATTTCTTCAAAAGTAGCCGGTAAACTTTCTCTGAGCGAAATCAAATTTCCCAAGGCCCAAATTGCACGACCACTGGAATCTTCAAGATTTACCTCATCATTCTGAGCCGTAAACTGCTTATATTCATCCACATAATTTAAGAAATTCCCATCTGCCTGAAAGCAATGGGCTATGAAATCAAAATAGATCTTAATATATTTTAAATCTTTAGGATCCTGCGTCAAACGATAATGTTCTCCAAAAGCGACCAGCGCACGTGCGTTGTCGTCAAGTGTATATCCAGAATTCAAATCTGGCGTATTAATTTCACAAAATTGCACCATACCGATGGAGGTCGTCAGTTTTTTAAGGTGTTCAAGATTTATGGGCGGTAAACTATAGCGTAATTTTATGCGTCCTTTGCCCAGTTTTTTAAACAATCTGGCGTGAGCGATTGCCACATTTTCCCAAGAAGTAGACGCGGTGGCCAGAATTTCATTTTTGCTGATAGATTTTCGAAAAGGAGCATCCTGTAGAAGCCGTTTAACGGCAGCGCTCAATTGGTGCGAATCTTCAAAATCAAAAAGAATCCCCATATTCTCCTTTAGAACTTCCTTTGCATGTGGAATAGGCGTTGAAATAATAGGACAACCGCAACTTACCGCATACAAAAAAGTTCCACTTACTGCTTGATTTCGGTCTTTAGAGGTGAATAAATAGACATCACTAAGCTGCAGATAATCAAGTAGCACAGGTAAATCCAAAAACGCATCTACAAAGCGTACATGGTCTCCCAGATCAAGTTCCTCAATTTTCATTTTTAATTTGTCACGGTATTGCTCACCTTCTTCTTTTACAAGACCGGGATGGGTTTTTCCTATAATAAGAAATAGAACATCAGGTTGCTCATTAATGATGTCCGGCAGTGCCTGTAAGGTTGTTTCAATACTTTTACCCGGTCCCAAAAGACCAAAAGTACTCAGAACCTGCCGCCCTTCTACTCCATACCTTTTTTTTAATTCCTCTTTATCTTTGTGAAGTATGAGGTGCGTACCATGAGGAATAACCATGGTTTTGCTCGACTTAATATTATAGTCTATTTCTAAAATTTCGGCAGATTTTTGGGTCATGACCAAAAGTAACCTTGCAAAAACACTTATTTTTTTGACTTGTTTTCTAAGATGTTCGTTGGGATTTGGTAATACTGTGTGAAACGTAACAATTATAGGGATTTGTACCTGAGCAAGAAATTGCATGAAACCACTTTCCCTTTCTCTGAAAAGTCCGAATTCATGCTGAATCATAACGGTACTTATATTAGGATGAGCATCTAAATAATTAGCTAGATTAAGAAACGTGAGCGGATCACGAAGATCGATAAAAGGATAGTTTTGACCTTCCTGTTCACCTTCGCCGCTTACCGAAATAATAGGACAAATAACCATTTTAAATGCCTGTCCAAATTTATCATGGAGCGCTTTGGTAAGGTCACTGGAGAAAGTGGCAATCCCACACTCGCGGGGGGGATATGTGGTAATGCAAAGCACCTCTGGTAACAGTTGATCATATTCGTTCTTTATCCCTAGTCCATTTTTTTCAATAGGGTATTTAGATTTGTTTTTGAGCATGATTGGTTTAAAGTTGGAAAACTATACTGTAATGTGCATTTCACTGCTTTTTCTTAGCATTTTCAGAAGAAATCTTGCGATTTGTTCTCTTATTAGCAAGCATCAAAATCTCTAAATATAGTTTTTAATTATATTTATAATTGTCATTAAATTTACCAATAATTAGAGCTACTGAGTGACTGGTTTAACATAATTTTTGACGTTAAAGAAATAATAAACTTATTTATTTAAAATATTTCTTAAATTATTGAATAGGATATAAAATTTCAGTGTTATCTAAAACGATAAAATTAATTTAGGCGATTTTTTATTATTAATAATACTGATATTTACATAAGTAATAAGGGGTGATATTTAGTATTGGTAAAATCATAATGAAAAATTCGCTGAATCAAAATCCGGTTGTAAAAAGCAGAATTATTTTTCCCAGCAATCAATTACCCGCACCAAAAAATGCGCTTCAACTTATTGTGACCATTCCTGCAAAAAATGAAAGCGAATATATAATTTCCACGTTGCACGCACTTTCAATACAGGAACTTGGCAGCAGAACCAAACACTGTTATGAGATTATTGTATTTATCAACCATAGTAGTGACGATACTTTTAAAAAATGCATCGATTTTAAAAAGAATAATCCAGATTTCAATCTGCATATTTTGGTTACTTATGCCCCTGAAATCTGTAACGTGGGCGCTGCACGGAAACTGATGATGGATCTGGCCGCTTCCCGACTCACTGATAATAATCACCTCATCGCGATGACCGATGCAGACACAATGGTTGGTAAAAATTGGGTGGCGCAACTACTTGACTTTATCCCGACATCCATTGATTTTATATGTGGGGACGTAACGGTAAATTGCGAATATTTGAATATTTATGCGCGCATGATGTTTGACGCTAAAGAACACTATTTACTTTATCGCTCCCAGCTAGAAGCGCTTTTATTGCCCGAAATATTTGATCCCTGGCCACGCCATGCAGCAAATGCTGGCCCCAATATGGCCTTGAAAAAAGGTGCTTATCTTAACATTGGCGGAATGCCCGCACTGGAATGCCTGGAGGATTCTGCCTTGCATCAACGTGCGGTATTTAATGATTTACAAATTCGTCACGCATTGGGAATTGAAGTAGAAACTTCTGCGCGACTACAATCACGTGTGGCTCGGGGTTTTGGCGACGAACTCCAGTTTTGGTCCAATCTTACTGATGAATCGTATACTTATAATGTGGAAGGACTTGAAAAAATGCAGGTTCGTTTAAAAGCTTATAACTTGATTAAATTGGCTTATTTGACTAAAAATCGGGCGAAAACGGAAGAAATTGGCTTGTTATTGAAACTTCCAGAATTGGCGATTTCCTCCCTATTTGAAGCCTATCCCAAT
>JBBPYO010000042.1:0-19583 GCA_038199845.1 Flavobacteriales bacterium | reverse complement strand
CTTATCAATTAAATGATCTCACGATAGATACCAAACCAGAAAATGTAACTGTTTTCTGTACAGAATTGAAAAATTATTTAAGAATATTAAAACGCATAGAGTAGCATGCAGCAATTAAGAGGAACAGGAGTAGCTTTAATCACTCCTTTTAAAAATGACTTGAGCGTAGATGAAACTGTGCTCACACAACTCATTGATCATAGCATTGAAGGAGGTGTGGAATATATTGTAATAATGGGCACTACGGCAGAAAATGCCACGCTGAACACTAAGGAGAAAAAACTGGTAATTGCAACTGCTGTAAATGCAACTAGAAAACGGGTGCCACTCGTTCTGGGCATAGGTGGCAATAATACTATGGCGATTTGCGAAGATATCAAAGATCATGACCTTGCAGGGTTTGATGCCATACTTTCCGTATCGCCTTATTACAACAGGCCGACGCAGCAGGGTATTTATGCCCATTATAAAGCGATTGCAGAAGCTTCACCGCTCCCTATTATTTTATATAACGTACCGGGGCGCACTGCCAGCAATATTTTTCCTGAAACGGTCTTTAAATTAGCCAGTGATTTTGAGAATATCATAGGTATTAAGGAAGCGGCAGGTGATATGGTGCAATTGTTACGTCTTTTAAAAGATAGACCACAAGGTTTTCTGGTGGTCTCAGGTGACGATATGTTGGCGTTACCCACGGTTTTGGCGGGTGGCGATGGCGTAATTTCGGTTCTTGGTCAAGGCGTTCCCAAACTGTTTAGCACTATGATACGGAACGGTTTGAATGGAAAGTTAAAAGAGGCCAATGATGCTCATTATGCACTGATGCCGCTAATGGATCTTATTTTTTCCGAAGGGAACCCGGCCGGGATCAAAGCGTTGTTAGCATTACAAAAAATAGGAAATGCCGAAGTAAGGCTTCCGCTTGTAAAAGCGAGCGAACTTTTAACACATAATCTTGCAACAAGTTTAAAGGCGCTCTAGTCTTTTGTTTGTTAGCTAAAAAACCTTATTTTTGCACGATGTTTTTACAACCTATGAAGAATCTCTTTTTTACAGCCTGTGGTCTCCTTTTATTAGCTTCTTGTAGCGAATATCAAGAAGCACTGAAATCTGATGATATGGGTGTCAAATATAACATGGCCGATTCTTTATACAATGCTGGGAAATATACCAAAGCAGTAAAACTATGGGATCAAGTGGTGCCTAATTATAAAGGAAAACCACAAGCAGAACGCGTGATGTTTTTATACGCGGACACATATTACAAAGCTGGCGATTATTACCTTTCAGGATATCAATTTGACCGTTTTGCCACATCTTATCCAGAATCGCAAAAGATTCAGGAAGCAAAATTTAAAGCAGCCAAAAGTTACTATGAACTTTCTCCTTCTTATGATCTTGATCAAGACGAAACTCAGAAAGCACTAGACCAATTACAGATTTTTATGGGTCAATATCCAGAATCTGAATATACAGAACAGGCCGATTCACTGATAGTTGAATTAAGTACTAAAATGCAGAAAAAGTCGTTCGAGATCGCCAAGCAGTATAATACGATTATGAAATATCCAGTGGCACTTTCTGCCTTTGATGATTTTATTTCCGATTATCCTGGTTCTCCTTTTAGGGAGGCCGCTTTTTTCTATAAACTAGATTCTCAATATAAATATGCCATTGGAAGTTTTGATGTACTCGTAGAAGATAGGCTCAAAGAGGCTATTGATATCTATGATACGTTGATACGCTATTATCCCGACGGAGAATACAGAGAACAAGCAGATGAGATAAAGGCAGACATTGACAAGCGCATGCAAAATTATTCATAACTTCGCAAAAACACCATGAACGTGAAAAACCTTGAAGCACCAGTAAATACAATTGCCCTAGATAGGGAACAAGTAGATGCACCTACGGACAACATCTATGAGGCCATAAGCATTATTGCAAAAAGAGCAGCACAGATCAATACAGATATCAAAAAAGAACTTCTTGAGAAGCTTGATGAATTTGCTACATACAGCGATAGCTTAGAAGAGATCTTCGAAAATAAAGAGCAAATCGAAGTTTCTAAATTTTATGAAAAGTTACCTAAACCTCACGCTATGGCTGTGCAGGAATGGCTTGACAATAAAATTTATTACAGAAACACTTCGGATACCGAAGACACCAAAATTTAAAATATAGTGCTGAGCGGCAAAAAAATAATCCTGGGTGTAACCGGGGGAATTGCTGCGTATAAATCAGCTTGGTTGGTGCGCTCCTTTATAAAAGCGGGCGCTCAAGTGCGTATAATTATGACGCCAGAGGCTAAAGATTTTGTCACTCCACTCACGCTTTCCACACTTTCTAAAAATGCGGTGCTTTCTTCTTTTACCCAAGATGAAGAAAATGAACTTTGGAACAACCATGTAGAACTCGGCCTTTGGGCCGATTTTTTTGTTATTGCTCCCGCCACGGCAAATACACTTTCCAAAATGGCCACCGGCGCCAGTGACAATTTGTTGCTTGCTACTTATCTTTCGGCTAAATGCCCCGTTTATTTTGCCCCAGCGATGGATCTTGATATGTATAGACACTTTACGACGCAGGCCAATTTTACACGCTTGCAGAGTTTTGGTAATATTATGATTCCCGCGACCAGCGGGGAGCTTGCCAGTGGTTTGGAAGGGCAGGGGAGAATGGCAGAGCCAGACGATATCGTCGCGTTTATAATCAACGATATTCAGGCAAAATTGCCATTTTATGGTAAAAAAGTCCTCATTACAGCTGGTCCCACGTATGAAGCTATTGATCCTGTACGTTTTATAGGAAATCACAGTAGTGGTAAAATGGGCTATGCGCTGGCAAAATGCGCTGCTGATCTCGGTGCAGAAGTGATTTTGATTTCAGGGCCTACTGCCTTAACTTTAAAGCATCCTTCGGTGGAAGTAGTGCATATTTTTAGTGCTGCCCAACTTTTTGAAAAGGTAAAATTGTATTTTGAAGGAATTGATGTCGCAATTGCTGCCGCCGCCGTGGCAGATTATAGACCAGTAAATCCGGCCGACCAGAAAATAAAAAAGAAAACTGGAAATTTGCAGTTAATCCTAGAACCTACCGAAGATGGTCTAAAATATATGGGTGCGCACAAAAAACAGCAATTTCTGGTAGGTTTTGCCCTTGAAACTGAAAACGAGATAAAAAACGCGCAAGCTAAACTAGCGCATAAAAATCTAGATCTAATTGTTCTCAATTCGCTTAATGATAGCGGGGCGGGATTTGGAACGCTGACCAACAAAGTGACCTTGATCGACGCTTCGGGAAATATTGAGCCACAAGAACTGAAGTCCAAAGATGAGGTGGCCAAAGATATTTTTAATCATATTAGACAAGCAATACATGTTTAAATTCCTCCTATTTTTGACTCTTTTTGTTGGTTTTTCCGCGTCAGCGCAAGAATTGAATTGTTCTGTGGAAATCAATGCCGAGCAAACTGGTCAGGCTAATTTGCAAGTGTTTAAAACGCTGCAGAATGCCATTGAAGAATTTATGAACAATACCAACTGGACTGATGGTAATTACAAACAGCAGGAACGCATAGATTGCAGCATCATCATTATCGTTTCTAATCTTGATTCTGATAATTTTACGGCCAGCATGCAGATACAGTCAGCCAGACCAGTCTTTAATTCAACCTATAATTCTACCGTTTTAAATTATAATGACACGCAGTTTGGATTTCAATATACTGAATTTCAACCGCTGAATTATAATCCCAATAGTTTTGATTCCAATCTCGTGTCTGTACTTGCATTTTATGCTCAAACGATGATTGGTCTTGATGCGGCAACCTTTGAGCGTGACGGCGGACTTCCTTATTTTGAAGAGGCCAAGCGTATTGTGAACACAGCCCAGCAGGGCGGCAACGCAGGTTGGTCTGCGCAAAGCGGAACACAGAGCCGTTTTCGGTTAAATGCTGATCTTTTATCGCCCAATTTTGCCGATTTTAATGAAGTTTTGTACGCTTATCACCGCAATGGGCTAGATTATATGGCAGATAATACCAAAGATGCCAAACAATCCATCGCAGTTACACTTGAGCTTTTTAATCAGATGTACAACAGTCGGCCAAATAATTACCTTACGCGTGTTTTTTTTGATGCCAAGGCATTAGAGGTTTCCCAGATGTTTTCAGGCGGGCCGCAGGTGAATATTTCCAGTCTGGTTTCTACATTAAACAAAGTTGCACCAACCAAATCAAGTTTCTGGCAGCAGATTAAACTGTAAACACATTTTTTCTTTGACGTTGCAGGAAATGTCCGTTATCTTTACGACAGGAATATTTTTCATTTGAGTGAAGACTTTTGCCTGAAAACAGCCCAATTAAAAGGTATTTTTTTGTTTGTTATAGCTGTTTTATTCAGGCATTAAAAAAATAATCTGCCGCTTTTAAGCACAGTGCGTTTCTAAATAATGGAATTAGAGTTGCATTTATAAAAGTATCGCGCACTAAAAAAAAAGACTTTATAAAAGCATATTAATCATAAGAAAATAGAATAAAAAGAACTTGCTCACAAACCTTCATATAAAGAATTACGCGCTCATTGAAGAGGTCAATTTGGCCTTTGATTCCGGTTTTACCGTGATTACTGGCGAAACCGGTGCGGGGAAATCTATTTTACTGGGCGCGCTGGGACTTATTTTGGGTCGGCGAGCAGATTTGTCGAGTATTGGCGATCCAGAAAATAAATGTGTGATCGAAGCGCAGTTTCAACTTGGCAATTATGATCTAAAAGCGCTTTTTGAACGGGAAGATCTCGATTATGAACCGCAGAGTATTATAAGAAGAGAAATTCTTCCTAGTGGTAAAAGTCGCGCGTTTGTAAACGATACTCCCGTCACACTCAGCCAACTTTCCGCTCTTGGCAAACGCCTAGTTGATATTCATAGCCAACATCAGACTTTAGCGCTTACCGATAACGATTTTCAATTTCAGGTTTTAGATGCCTTTGCGGGAAATGAAAGCGCACTGGCAGATTATAAAAGCGCTTATAAAATTTTAAAAAAAGAGGAACAGGAACTTAAAAAATTAAAAGCGCAGCAAGCAGAAGCGCTTAGAGAAGAGGAATACAAAAACTTTTTGCTCAACGAATTGCTGGAAGCAAATCTAAAACCCGGCGAACAGTCAACTCTTGAAGCGCGGTATGAGACTCTAAATAATGTAGAACAGATCACCGATGGCCTGGCCACAGCATATCAAAGTCTTACCCGTGAAGAACTGGGTGTTGTTGATCAATTAACCGCGATTAAGGTGCGTGTCTCAAAATTGGCCGGTTTTAGCAAAGAACTGGCAAATCTTAATGAGCGGCTGGAAAGTGTGGGTATTGAGCTTGATGATATTGCAGAAAGCGTGGATATAATTGTTCAGAATACTGAGGGTGATCCCGAAGAACTGAGCGCGCTTGAAGCCCGTTTGAAATTGTTTTTTGACCTTCAAAAGAAACACAGCGCCGGTTCTATAGAAGAGGTGATCGTTATAAGAGATGCGCTCGATGAAGAGGTGCAGTCTATGAATGATCTGGGTGGAAAAATTGCCAAATTGGAGAAAAATATCGCTTCCGCGAAAGAAAAGCTGGAAACGATGGCGGTCAATCTTTCCAAAAATAGAACCGAAAAAATAAATCCCCTTACCGAAAAACTGGAAACGATTCTTAGTCAGCTGGGGATGCCAAACGCACGTTTTGAGATGGCTTTGATCCCAGCTGAAGAATTTAGGGATAACGGAAAAGAAGATCTGGAATTTTTATTTACCGCAAACAAGGGAATGCGCGCCCAAGAGCTGAAAAAAGCGGCTTCCGGAGGTGAACTATCACGGATAATGCTCGCTATTAAGTCGGTTTTGAGTGATTTCACCCAACTTTCAACGCTTATTTTTGATGAAATTGATACTGGTGTAAGTGGCGAAGTGGCGTTAAAAATGGGCCAAATCATGAAAGCGATGGGCAAACGTATGCAGTTGGTAAGTATTACCCATTTACCTCAGATTGCGGGTCAGGGAGCGCATCATTTTAAAGTATTCAAAAAAGACAAGGAAGAACGCACTACAACCAGTATCGAGCAGTTGGATGCCGCTACACGCATCGATGAACTCGCAGAAATGCTGGGCGGAAAATCCACTTCAGAGGCGGCGCGCGATCATGCGAGGCAGTTGTTGCAATAGGGGACGAAATTAATTTTGAATTTTGAATTCTATATTTTGAATTGGAAAGTGCGAAGTGAAAGTGGACGAATCGTTAAGAACAGAGAAATAATATTTAATATTACCAACTGTTGCTGAATTCAGAACACCAAAACTGCTAACTGTGACTGAAAACTGCGACTGATCAGGTGGCTGAGTGGATTTTATTGGAGCTTCAGCGGAAAGGAATTTGTGCTGCACAGGTGGCTGAGTGAATTTCTTGGAGCTTCAGCGGAAAGGAATTTGTATCGAAGCCCCGGGAATATTTAGAAGAATGTTGAGAAATCAGTAAAAAGCCTGTCAACTGTAATTAGGGAAGTTCAGAAAGATTAAAGAAGAAAGATTCGAGAAGAAAGAGAAGAAAAGAAATTTCACTTGTATGAAAATTCAAAATATTCCGCTTAGCGAAAAGAATTAAGAAAACTAAACCAAATACCATAAAAATGGCCTACAACTTACTAAAAGGAAAACGGGGAATCATCTTTGGAGCCCTTGATGAAAAATCGATAGCCTGGAAAACGGCAGAACGCGTTCATGAAGAGGGAGGAACGTTCGTACTTACAAATGCGCCCATTGCAATGCGTATGGGAAGTATCAACAAACTGGCTGAAAAAACCAATTCAAAAATCATTCCTGCAGATGCAACTTCCATAGAAGATCTTGAGAAATTGGTAGATGGAGCTATGGAAGAATTGGGAGGTAAAATTGACTTTGTACTTCACAGTATTGGGATGTCCATTAATGTACGCAAGGGCAAGCATTATACAGATCAAAATTACGACTGGACCGCCAAAGGTTGGGATGTGAGCGCTGGCTCTTTCCATAAAACCATGCAGGTACTTTATAAAAAAGATGCGATGAACGAGTGGGGCAGTATTATTGCACTTACTTATATGGCAGCGCAGCGCGTGTTTCCAGATTATAATGATATGGCCGATAACAAGGCATATTTAGAAAGTATTGCCCGTAGTTTTGGTTACTTTTTTGGACGTGATAAAAAGGTACGTGTAAATACGATCTCACAATCACCTACGCCTACGACAGCGGGTCAAGGAGTAAAAGGATTTGACGGTTTTATCGCTTACGCGGAAAAAATGAGTCCTTTGGGTAATGCTACCGCACAAGAATGCGCAGATTATACTATAACCCTGTTTTCAGACCTTACCAAAAAGGTAACTCTGCAAAATCTATATCACGATGGTGGTTTTAGTAATATGGGAGTTAGCGAGGGCGTTATGGAAGCCTTTGTGAAAGAAAACGAATAAAAAACGTTCTAAAAATCCGGTTTTTGGACTCAAAAACCGGATTTTTCTATGATAAAATGGATTATTGAATGGCATATTTTTTCTCTTTTATAATTCCTGTTTACAACCGTCCCGAGGAAGTAAAGGAGCTTTTAAGCAGTTTTGAAAGACAGGATTTTAAAGGGGAATATGAGATTGTCATCGTAGAAGACGGCTCTAGCCTTACGGCGAAAAAAGTAGTCGAAAGTTTCAATAACCTGCCTATAAAATATTTTTTTAAAGTCAATAGCGGTCCTGGATCATCTCGTAATTATGGCATGTTGCGTGCAAAAGGTGACTATTTTGTCATTTTGGACAGCGATTGTATTTTACCCTCTACGTATCTTGCTGCAGTAAACGTTGAACTGGAGAAGGAACCCGTAGATTTTTTTGGTGGACCAGATGCAGCACATGAGGATTTTACTTCATTACAAAAAGCCATCAATTACAGCATGACGTCATTTTTAACCACTGGCGGTATTCGAGGAAATAAAAAAACTGCCGGAAAATTTCAGCCGCGTAGTTTTAACATGGGGATTTCAAAAGAAGCCTTTAACATTTCCGGAGGTTTTGGGAAAATTCATCCTGGAGAAGATCCCGATCTTACGCTTCGCTTATGGAAGTTGGGATTTAATTCCCGTTTTATCGCAGATGCCTTCGTGTATCACAAAAGGAGGATTTCGTGGAGTTCTTTTTATAAGCAAGTTCGAAAATTCGGTCTTGTACGCCCCATTCTTAATGTCTGGCACCCCGATTCTGCTCGTTTAACATATTGGTTTCCCACAATTTTTACATTTGGCGCAGCCGTGAGCATTGCACTTTTATTATTCGGCATTTCATTCCCGTTTCTGTTTTTGTTAATGTATTTGCTAATTTTAATGTTGGATGCTGGCCTAAAAAGTAAAAGTATAGTGATAGGATTTATGGCCGTTTTTGCGACACTGGTGCAGTTTGTGGGTTATGGAATGGGATTTGCTGAATCCACGCTAGAGGTGCAATGGCTTAAAAAGCTTCCACAGGAACGGTTTCCGTACCTGTTTTTTAACTAATTTTGAAGAAAGTTCACAAGAAATCATGCCAGAAAAACGTAAAAGATTCAGAAAAATAAATTTTCGCGTTTTTTCAACGATATTGGTTGTAACAGCCCTGACCTCTATTATGCTAAAGTTGAATAAGGATTTTACCTTTAAGGTAAAGGTTCCCGTATCTTTTAATAATCTGCCCAAAGATAAATTGCTAAAAACATATACTACCGGTGCTATTAATGTAACGGGAGTAGCTACGGGCTACGAGTATCTGAAATATAAATTTTACGATCAGCGTTTCCATATTGATCTGGCCGAATTAACTAAAAAAGATAGTAATCTTTTTTACTACAATTTTAATGCAGAAAATGATCGACTATCCGGAAGTCTAATCAATAGCGTTTTAAAATCATTTAAACCGGATACATTGTTCGTTGTGCTTGATACTAATTTTGAAAAAAAGGTACCGGTGCGCTCTCAGATTGAACTGAACTACGCCCCAGGTTATGGTAGTCTAAAAGGGCTGGAAATCATGCCAGATTCTGTACTGGTGCGGGGGCCTAAAAGTAGTATAGATACCTTACAGGCAGTTTATACACTTAAAGAACGCTTTAAAGCCGTGAAATCGGACCTGAAAGATAGCATTGCTTTAACTAGTTTGAAACCTATAAAACAATTGACGATTGAACCAAAAACAGTAAAATATAGCGCTACCGTCGATAAATTTACAGAAGGTACGCTCACAGTGCCATTACAGCTTATTAATGTGCCACCACAAGTAACTGCAAAAATTTTTCCCAAACGGGTAAAACTTATATTTAATGTGAACTTTAAAAATTATGATCGTTTAAAACCGTCCGATTTTAAAGTCATCTGCGATTTTGATAAAATAGACAGTTCCAGCACTACACTTACCCCAGAAATTATACAGTCTCCTCTTTACGTGCGCGATCTACGCCTAGCGGAAAAAACTGTTCAATATCTACTTGTAAAATGATTGTTGTTGGTCTTACGGGCGGTATAGGTAGTGGAAAGAGTACAATCGCTAGTTTTTTTATGAAGTTGGGCGTGCCCGTATATATCGCAGATGAACAAGCTAAAGAATTAATGCATACCCCTGAACTTATCGAGGACGTAACAGCGCTTTTTGGCAAAGAAGCCTATACCAATGGCCATTTAAATCGTCCTTATATTGCGGATCTCGTTTTTAATGATGTTGCACTCCTGCAGAAGCTCAATGGCATTGTACATCCTAAGGTTGCTGTTCATTTTAAGAAATGGAGCCAAGAGCAAAAAACGCCATATGTGATTAAAGAAGCTGCAATTCTTTTTGAAAATCTTAGTTATAAACAATGCAATTTTACAATTCTAGTTACCGCACCGGTTGCCATACGTATAAAGCGTGTAATGGAAAGAGACCATACGAGCGAGGAAAAAGTACTTGCTCGTATGGAACAGCAATGGGAGGATAATAAAAAGATTCCTTTGGCAGATTTCGTCATTGATAATATAAATCTTAAAAAGAGCGAAAAAGAGACTAGGAAAATTCATGTTAAAATCTTGCGAACCCTTGTAAATAGTTAGATTCTCAATGTTAACATTTGGTTAAACCGAAAGCTGACTAAATGTTAAAATCATAAATTTGAGATATGAATAAAAAGTTGTTCGTACTTCTTGTAGTGCTGATGAGCTTATCCCTGATTGGCATAATATTCGTTCAAGGGTATTGGATCTCGAATAGTATTGAAACAAAAAGGGGGCAGTTTGCTTTTAATGCTAAACAAGTTTTAAGTGCAGTTGCTGAACAATTGCAGAAACTGGAAATAGATAACCTATCTACAACTATTCTCGCCCTTCGCGATAAGCATGGAATACCAGAAAATGAAAATTTATATGATTTGCTTTATGCAAAAAATGATACCCTTACTGATGAGATCTATATTCTTCAGGACGGTATCTTAGAGCAAGATAATAAATTGAGCGTACCCGTTTTGGATTTTGAAATTGATAGTATAAAATTCAAAAAGTATTTGCAGCGTCAGGCAGCAGCGATTATGAAGTATAAAGGAGATTCCTCCTCTATCCTTGATCGGCAAACTCGCCTTTCTCGAATCGTTAATATGAATGAACCAGAGCGCTATTTTCTAGAACAGATCGTAGGGGAGGTAAGCCGGAAAGTACCGATACATAAAAGAGTAAATGAGGAAGAATTGAGCCGCCTACTTACCATAGAACTTGCCGAGCGGGAACTCAAAACAAGTTACGAGTTTGCTATTTATAATAACGACCTGATGACTTCAGTACATTCAGATGGTTTTGATAAGGGTACGAAGGAAACTACCTTCAGCGTACCTCTTTTTATAGATGTGGATGGCAAAAATGATTATCAACTTTTGGCTAATTTCCCGGGGGAAAAGCGCTTCGTGATTTCTTCGGTCATAGGAATGGCGGCCTTGAGCATCCTATTCACCCTTATAATTGTAATTGCATACGCCAGTGCTTTGCAGCAACTCGTCAAGCAGCGGCAGATTTCAGAAATCAAGACAGATTTTATCAACAACATGACCCACGAGTTCAAAACTCCTATTGCGACAATTAACCTTGCTCTTGACGCGATCAGAAATCCAAAAATAGGCAGTGATCCAGAAGCGCTCAAGCGTTATCTGGGCATGATTAGGGAAGAAAACAAACGCATGCATGCGCAAGTAGAAAATGTATTGCGCATCTCAAAACTTGAAAAGAATCAACTTGATATTAGTAAGGAGCGTCTTAAGCTGCATGAACTTATTGAGGATGCTGTTACACACATCGAGCTTATTGTGGAAGATCGTGAGGGCTATGTGAAAATGCATTTAGGCGCTTTAAAATCTTCTATTCTTGCCAATGAGTCCCATTTCACCAATGTCATTGTAAATATTCTGGACAACGCGGTAAAATATACCACCGGCCGACCAGAAATAGATATTTACACAGAAAATGTACGGAATTACATTGTCGTGAAAATAAGGGATAAGGGCGATGGCATGTCAAAAAATATACAAAAGAAAATATTTGATAAATTTTATCGGGAACATACCGGTGATATTCATAACGTTAAAGGTCATGGCTTGGGCCTTGCTTATTCAAAGCGCATTGTAGAAGACCATAGTGGTGAGATCTCTGTGCAAAGCGAAAAAGGAAAAGGAAGTACATTTATAATTAAATTACCATTAATATCATAAACTCATGGAAACAGAAAACAAAAAAATCTTACTTGTAGAGGACGATCCAAATTTTGGAACGGTACTCAAAGATTATCTATCAATGAACGACTACGACGTAACCCACGCCAAAAATGGTATGGAAGGCTTTGAGAAGTTTAAAAAAGATGACTTTGACTTATGTATCCTTGATGTAATGATGCCGTATAAAGATGGTTTTACACTGGCCAAAGAAATACGTGAAAAAAATGAAGAAGTGCCCATTATTTTCTTAACCGCAAAAGCGATGAAAGAAGATGTGCTAAAAGGCTATAAAGTAGGTGCAGACGATTACCTCAACAAACCTTTTGACAGTGAAGTCCTTCTGATGAAGATCAAGGCGATTATCATGCGCAAAGCAACAGACTCGGTAGCAGATAGCAAGCAATTTGAATTCAACATTGGTAATTTTTTCTTAAATTCTAAGTTGCGTTTTCTTACGTTCAAGGATAATGAGCCCAATAAACTTTCTCCAAAAGAAAATGAATTGTTGCGCCTATTAGCACTTCATGAAAATGATCTGATGCCAAGAGAATTGGCCCTAACTAAAATCTGGAGAGATGACAACTATTTTACTTCAAGGAGTATGGATGTTTATATCGCGAAACTGCGTAAATATCTAAAAGTAGATGATTCTGTAGAGATATTGAATATTCATGGAGAAGGTTTCCGTCTTGTGGTCAAACAGAGCGAGGAAGAAAAACAGAAAGAGAAAAGCGAAAAAAATTCTTAATACGGACGGGTAGAGGTAAGGAAAAACAGTTTATTCCCCGATCAGTTTGTCGGGGTTCTTACTCTCGTTGAAGAAACTTAATCAGGCTAATTTTACCAAATTTCAAGTCGAAATTTGAATTTATTACCGAATTATATTTTACAGATTTTCCTGAACTGTTGATTATAATGGCGGTTATAAATTTTGGTCGATTACTTCAATGATTTTAATTAAATCGTAGTCGTTTTCAAACCATTTTATTTCAGGATCCTTGCGGTACCAAGTCAATTGGCGCTTTGCAAACCTGCGTGTATTTTTCTTTATTTCGGAAATTGCCTCGATTTTGGTCATATTTCCATCAAAATAGGAGAATAATTCTTTGTACCCTACGGTATTTAGTGCGTTTAATTCCTTTCGATTATACAGGGAACGGGCTTCTTCTTCAAGGCCTTGATCGAACATTAAATCTACGCGTCTATTAATGCGCTCATATATTATTTCGCGGTCAGCGAAAAGTCCTATTTTCAAGCTATTAAAGGGTCTTTTTACCTTGTTTTTTTTCAAAAAGGAAGAATACGGTTTACCGGTGGAAATACAAATTTCAAGTGCCCGAAGTACGCGTTGTGGATTGTTAAGATCCACATTATTATAGTGTTCAGGATCGCGTGTTTTTAGCATTTCCTGTAGTTCGTATAAACTATTTTCAGCGAGTCTTAAGTTTAAAGCCAGTCGAATTTCAGGGGCTACTTTTGGCAAATTATCCAATCCTTTCAACACAGCGTCTACATACAAACCGGAGCCACCCACCATTATGGCTATTTTGTTATCTCCAAACACCGTTTTTAGACGGTTTAAGGCATCTTTTTCGAAATGCCCGACACTATATTTTTCGGTTATAGAAATATGCTGAATAAAATGGTGCTTTGCTTGATCCAGTTCATCGACTGAAGGTACCGCCGTTCCTATTTGCATTTCCTTAAAAAACTGTCGTGAATCTGCCGAAATAATTTCGGTTTTATAATGCTGCGCCAGTTTTATAGCAAGTGTTGTTTTACCTATTGCTGTGGGGCCTACAATGGCAATTAGAAGGTTATCCATAATTACAGTTTTGTACCGCATTTATGGCAATATACTGCCGAATCCTGATGATTTTTGGTGCCGCAGTTATGGCATTCCTGCGTATTGGTATGCACATAATCAACATCTTTTGAAATCGATTTATCCTTACCTCGGGCCATCTCTGATGTAACAATTCCGGTAGGAACCGCAATAATTCCATATCCTAAAATCATGATAAGCGCTGCAATAAATTGTCCTGCAGCGGTTACTGGCGCGATATCACCAAATCCCACTGTAGTAAGGGTGACAATGCACCAATACACACTTATGGGGATACTTTTAAAACCATGTTCAGGCCCTTCTACAAGATACATAAGTGTGCCTGCAATCACAGAAAGTATTAAAACAGCAAAGAGAAAAACAAGAATTTTTGGCCTGCTGTCCCTTAGGGCGCGCGCCAATTTATTGCCCTCTCCTATATAGCGCGTAATTTTTAAAATCCTAAAAACACGTAACAGGCGTAGTGCCCTGATAGCAAGAAGTGCATTTGTTCCAACAATAAAAAACGATAAATATAGGGGGATTGTAGAAAGGAAATCGATGATCCCGTAGAAGCTGAAAATGTAAGCGGTAGGTTTTCTGATACTTATTACCCGTAATACGTATTCTATGGTAAAAAAAATGGTGATGATCCATTCTCCCAGATAGAAATAATCGTGGTAAAGCGCGTTGATTTCTGAAACGCTCTCCAGCATTACCAGTGCGATGCTGCATAAAATAAGCACCAGCAAAACAATATCAAACGCTTTACCGGCAGGGGTATCTGCCTCTGCGATAATAGTGTGTATTTTTTGCCTCCAGTTTTGTGTATTGGTCTGTTGCACTATCTATTATTAGAACCACAAGATGGGCTAAATTATTGTATTTGCTGGATATTCTTAAAGATTTCCATTGGATGAACAAAAAAGAAATTCCGCTTTGTTATGATAATAATAAAAATAAAGTTTATCTATTTATATCCTTTATAGCGAGTACTTTTATGCCTTTATGCGTACGATAATATGACTGAATAATGTGCCGTGCTTCTTTGCTATCAGTCATTGGAGTAATAATGCGGTGAAGAATTTCGATATTAAGCTGATGATTCAAGTTAAAATAGCCAAAACCCTTAAATTTACCGTCTTCAATTAGAAGCGCAGCGCGTTCTTCATGGGTTCTACCGCGGTCTATGAGAACAAAATCTTTTTTAGCGGAAAGTGCAGTTGCGATATACAAATTTGCCCGATCATTATATGCGCTTACCGACTCTTCCTTTTTGACTTCAGATTCTTCGCTTTTAAGTCCCAATTTTTCCACATCTAATTCATATTCTTTGGCTATTTTGTGCAGATGCGCCTTTGCTGATTGATAATTGCTGAATGTGCCTATTTGTGCTTTACGAGCATCGGCGGGTTCTATATTAAAATTGATATAACCTTCTTTATCTTTGAAGGAGGTAATTTGATTTTTAAAAAGTTTTTTGTGTGGCGCACGGTTATGAATGGGTCTGTTTTTGATAATTTCTTCATTTTCTTTAAGCATGGCCAAAAGTTCGTTGCCGGTAGGTTCAAAACTTACTGCTTCCACATCACTTTGTAATTTTCGTGATTTTTTGTTTTCGCTGGTGAAATGTTGCGATACGCTCTTTTTTATATTTCGGCTTTTGCCGATAAATAGAATGCGGCCATTCTCATTGTGTAAATAGTAGACGCCGGTAGTGCTGGGTACTTCTCTAATGAGATCCAATAATTTGGTATCCAACTTTTTTTTCTGGTTGAGCTTAACCGATTGCTGTATAATTTTTTTAGAGGAATCTTTATCAAGCAAGAGCTTGAACAGTTTTACGGTGGCCAGCGCATCGCCATTGGCGCGGTGTCTATCGGTCAGCGGAATGCCTAAGCTTCGCACAAGTTTTCCAAGGCTGTAACTGGGTTCATCGGGCAGTAAATCTTTTGCGAGCTCTACTGTACACAGGCTTTTTTGTTGATAATTGTATCCCAGACGGTCAAATTCCAATTGGAGAATGCGGTAATCAAATTCGGCATTATGAGCCACCAGCACGCAATCTTGGGTAATCTCGATTATACGTTTTGCCACCTCATGAAATTTTGGCGCATTCTTCAGCATGTTGTTATTAATTCCGGTAAGCCCCACTACAAAGGCTTGTATGGGACGTTCTGGATTTATCAGACTTATAAATTGATCCACGATCTCATGACCGTTGAACTTATAGATGGCGACTTCTGTAATGCCTTCTTCGTTGTATTTTCCTCCAGTGGTCTCAAGATCCAGTACTGCGTACATAAAAAATAATTGCTCATTAATTCTCCTAAAAACGCCCAAAAGCGACTAAAACTGTCTTATAAAGGGCCAAAAACAGCATAAAAATCACCATTAATCCCTTTTTCCAAAGATTGCGCTTCCTATTCTTATCATATTGCTTCCCTGCGCCAACCCTAGTTTGTAATCACCGCTCATGCCTGTGGAAAGTACGGTAAGGTCATTAGATTCTTTAAAACGCTCGTAGAGTTCTTTTAGTGTTTTGAATTCCTTGGTTACCTGCTCTTCATCATCGGTGAATGTGGCCATGCCCATAAGACCCACAAGTTTTACATTTGGATAGTCTTTGGCCGTTTCATTCTTGAGAAATTCTTCCGCCTTTTTGAACGGCATTCCATCTTTATTTTCTTCTTCAGCGATTTTTACTTGTAAAAGTACACTTATGATACGATCGTTTTTTTTAGCTTCCTTGTTGATTTCTTTGAATAATTTTGGTCGGTCTGCGCTGTGCACAAGACTTACGTAAGGCGCCATATCTTTGACTTTATTGGTCTGGACGTGCCCTACCATATGCCATTGAATATCGTTGGGAAGTGTTTCACTTTTATCGGTCATTTCCTGAATTCTGTTCTCGCCAAAAATACGCTGACCAGCATCATAAGCTTCTTGCAGATCTTCGTTAGGCTTAGTTTTTGAAATGGCCACCAGAATAACGTCGTCTGAAATTTCCTCGCGGAATTTTTTAATATTTGCTGCTATATTCAAAGCTTTCTTTTTAAGTAATGATTATCCGTAAAGTTAATGATTCGGACGCTAATAAGTTCGCTTCCGCGAAAACCAGCGTATTCCAATATATTCAAGAACCACAGCAAATTTAAACAACCTATCAAAATTCGTAAATCGTCACTCCGCTCCGCAATTTTGGCTGAATATAGGTTGATTTCGGGGGCATTTTGAGATCAGCATCGGCAATTGCTTTAATCTCGTCAATTGTAGGCGGAAGCATACTGAAACCTACCGCAAACGCTCCAGAATCAACTTGTTCCTTTACCCTGACCATATCATTTTTGCCATTACCGTATGCGATGCGGCTGTCATTCCGCAAATCATCCAGTTGTAATATCGGTTTTAAAATGGTGGTATATAAAATCTGCACATCTAGCGCCTCGAGTGCGTTGGCAAAGTTCCGGTGTCTTTTACGCAAAGCGAGTGCGTAAAATTTACCGTTCAGATACATGCTAAAGGAGTGTTGTTTTCTAGGTTCATAGTACTCACTTCCGCGATTTTCGATCTTATAATAATGATCGAGCGCTATAAGAAAACCTTCGCTGTCCAGGCCGTTGAGATCTTTTATCAAACGGCTGAAACCGTGTACCCGCAGCTGCGATTCCGGAAGGAGATAGCTCATAAAAAAGTTATAAGGCTCGCTACCGTCATGCATTTTATTATCCTTCTTTAATTCTTCGGATAGCAGGTACGACGAACTTGATCTATGATGACCGTCTGCGATATACACCGGATTTATGGTGCTGAACAAGTTCGTGATTTCAGTTAGCAGATCAGTATCAATAACCGGCCATAAATAATGAGTATCGCGGTAAGTTGTTGTAAACTCATATTCCGCCCTGGCGGTCATAATTTGGTTGTAAATAGCGCTTAACGCTTTATTATCGGGATAAGTGAGCAGCACTGCATCAGCGTTAAATCCTACTGTTTTAAGATAATCCTTAAAAAGCTCTTCCCGTACCTGTAAGGTATTTTCGTGCTTTTTGATCACATTATTGGCATAATCTGCTACACTGGCAGCGGCCACAAGTCCCACAAATTCCTGATCGTCCCGATCTACAATTTTATAAATGTAATAAGCGGCAGCTTTTTCCTGAATGAAAATACCATCTTCCTTAAATTCCTGATAGCGGTTGCGCACCAGTTCAAAACGTGCGGTGCCGGTAATTTTTTTATGGTATTTGTAGCCTGGGTTTACAATATGTAAAAACGAAAAGGGATTGTTGTCAAGCCTTGCTTCGCGTTCGGCCTTTGTATAGGTTTCATAAGATCGTGCCGCGATAAGGCTAACTTTATCACGGGTAGGACGAACGGCTTTAAAGGGTTTAATATTCAATGGAAAACATTCAGATTAAATAAGATTATGCGAATTGGGCTGCAAGAACTTCCGCTTTTCTATTTTTGCTATAATCGTAAAAACCTTCTTTGGACTTCACTCCTGTTTTACCTGCACGCACCATATTGACAAGCAGTGGACAGGGCGCATATTTCGGATTTTTAAAACCTTCGTAAAGGACATCCATAATCGCGAGACAGACGTCCAGACCTATAAAATCTGCCAATTGCAATGGTCCCATGGGATGCGCCATTCCGAGTTTCATCACGGTATCAATTTCTTGAACACCGGCCACGCCGTGGTATAAAGTTTCAATAGCCTCGTTGATCATGGGCATTAAGATCCGGTTAGCCACAAAACCCGGATAATCATTTACTTCTACGGGAGTTTTACCAAGTTGCTCGCCCAGGGTCATTATAGTTTTTGTGACCGCATCGCTTGTATTATACCCACGAATGATTTCCACAAGTTTCATAATAGGTACGGGATTCATAAAGTGCATGCCGATCACCTGTTCGGGGCGTTTGGTTTCCGCTGCAAGTTGGGTAATGGAAATGGAAGAAGTATTTGTGGCAAGAATGGTATTAGATGGACAATATTGATCCAGTTTTTTAAAGATTTCGGATTTTATCTGGAAATTTTCACTAGCTGCTTCTACTACAAGATCTGCATCTTTTACTGCCTTTTCCAAATCAGAAATTGGGATAATGCGTGTCAGAATCTCGTTTTTCTCAGCTTCAGAAATGACTTCTTTAGTTACTTGCCGATCCAGGTTTTTTGAAATGGTAGCTATCCCATTTTTTAGTGAATCGTCATTGATATCGACCAGCTGAACTTTAAAACCGCTTTGCGCAAATGTATGTGCAATACCGTTGCCCATGGTTCCTGCTCCTATAACTGCTATATTTTTCATGCGTTGTGTTTAATTTTCAATATATTTCAAATGAGCCAAATTTCCGAAATTCTAACTATAGATCAGCGACTACAAGCATCGCAACACGAAGCGCTTCGGTTCCCTGCTCAAGACTTACAGCGGGTACCTTATTATTCGTGATTGCATCCGCAAAAGATTCCAGTTCGTTTAGAATGGCATTATTTTCCGAGACATTGGGATTGTCATAATAAATCTGTTTTTTGACACCTTCTGCATTTTGAAGGATCATGGCAAATTCATCTGGTTTTTCTGGAGCATCCTTCATGCGTACCACCTCACATTTTTTCTCCAGAAAATCTACTGAGATATATGCGTCCCGCTGAAAAAATCGTGCTTTCCGCATTTTTTTCATTGATATTCTACTTGCGGTAAGATTGGCCACGCAGCCATTTTCAAATTCTATGCGGGCGTTGGCGATATCTGGTGTATCGCTAATTACCGAAACCCCAGAGGCCGAAACATGCTTCACCGGACTTTTAACCACGCTGAGAATAGCGTCAATATCATGAATCATGAGATCGAGTACTACGGGAACATCGGTACCACGAGGATTGAATTCCGCTAGACGGTGCGCTTCAATAAACATGGGGTTTTCTATGATATTCTCTACTGCAAGAAAAGCTGGATTAAAGCGCTCTACATGTCCCACTTGACCAAGAACCTGATGCTTTTT
>JBBPYO010000041.1:0-4030 GCA_038199845.1 Flavobacteriales bacterium | reverse complement strand
TAAATGAAAATTCATCAGTTTATTTTTTTTCAATACGTTGAGAATAGACAACCCTTTTATTTTTGAAATTCTAAATGACCAATCACTTCAGTTTAAAATTTTTCAAAAACATTTAAATCAAAATACTATGCACGCATAGTATTTTTTATTATATTTACGCAAACGTATGAGTAAGAAAGAAATAACCATAGATCACGCGCTTAGAGCTACTTGGCAAGCAGTTATTAAAATGTATAACGAGCAGGCTGCCCAGCTAGATAGTACCATGGCGACCGGTTTTGCGCTTTTGAGCATAGATCCCGATGAAGGAACTCCCTCCACTGCTCTGGGACCGCGCATGGGTATGGAAGCTACAAGTCTCTCACGGACTTTAAAATCTATGGAAGAACGCGGACTCATTGAGCGTCATCCCAATCCTGCAGATGGTCGGGGAGTATTGATTTTTTTAACAGAATTTGGTCGTGAAAACCGTAATTTCAGTAAAGATCGAGTACTTAAATTCAATGATGCGATACGGGGGCAGATTTCAAATGAGAAAATTGATCACTTTTTCGAGGTCATCCATGTCATCAACGATTTGATTCAGAATAAAAAGATATATAATCCAAAAGAAACCACTACAAAATAATGAGCAACAGAAGAATAAATAAAATAGCTGTTATAGGTTCTGGTATTATGGGAAGTGGCATTGCGTGTCATTTTGCAAACATTGGGGTCGAAGTCCTATTGTTGGATATTATTCCCCGCGAACTCACAGATAAGGAAAAGGCAAAAGGGCTTACTTTAGAAGATAAATCAGTTCGTAACCGCCCAGTGAACGAGCATCTTCAAACTGCATTAAGATCGACGCCCTCCCCTATTTATCATAAAGATTTCGCAAATCGTATCTCTACCGGAAACACAGAAGATGATCTCGCCAAAGTTAAAGATGTAGACTGGATCATTGAAGTGGTTGTAGAACGTCTGGATATTAAAAAACAGGTTTTTGAAAATCTTGATAAACACCGAACAAAAGGTACCTTAATAACTTCTAATACTTCCGGGATTCCTATAAAGTATATGAGTGAGGGGCGAAGTGAAGATTTTCAGAAGCATTTCTGCGGTACACACTTTTTCAACCCCGCACGCTATCTCGAACTTTTTGAGATTATCCCAGGACCAAAAACGGATCCAGAAGTGCTAGATTTTTTGACTAAATATGGTGAAAAATTTCTAGGGAAAACATCGGTTTTAGCTAAAGATACTCCAGCTTTTATTGGGAACCGTGTCGGTACATTCAGTATTATGAGTCTTTTTCATACCGTAAAAGAACTTGACATGACGGTGGAAGAAGTCGATAAACTTACCGGTCCTGTAATTGGTCGCCCGAAGTCGGCTACTTTTCGCACCGTAGATGTTGTTGGTCTAGACACACTTGTGCATGTTGCGAACGGTATTTATGAGAACTGCCCCGATGACGAGCGCCGCGAACTGTTTAAACTTCCCGATTACATCAGCACGATGAACGAGAACAAATGGCTGGGAAGTAAAACCGGTCAGGGATTTTATAAAAAAGTTAAAAATGATGACGGTTCAAGCAAAATATTGACGCTAGACCTAGAGAAAATGGATTATCGGAATGATGAACGTGCATCATTTAGTACGCTGGAAAAGACTAAAGGTATAGAAAATGTAGCGGACCGCTTCCCTATTCTCATTAACGGAACGGACAAAGCGGGAGATTTTTTCCGAAAGAACTTTACTGGACTTTTTGCTTATGTGCAGAACCGTATTCCAGACATTACCGATGAACTTTATAAAATAGATGATGCCATGCGCGCTGGTTACGGCTGGGGTCATGGTCCGTTTCAGATCTGGGATGCTATAGGAATCGAGAAAGGAATCGAACTCCTAAAAGCCGAAGGTTTTGAAGTGGCGCCGTGGGTAAATGAAATGCTTTCCGCAGATAAAAAGTCTTTCTATAAAGTTAAAGATGGAAGCACTTACTTCTATGATATAGAAAAGAAAGATTACGTTAAAAAACCGGGTCAGGATGGTTTTATCATTCTCGACAACATCCGTCAGAACAAAGAAGTATTTAAGAACAAAGAAGTTGTGATTGAAGATCTGGGTGATGGGATTCTTAATGTGGAATTTCGATCTAAAATGAACTCCATAGGCGGAGACGTACTCGGCGGACTCAATAAAGCGATCGATCTTGCAGAAAAAGATTTCGCCGGACTTGTAATTGCCAATCAGGGCAAGAATTTTTCCGTAGGCGCCAATATCGGTATGATTTTTATGATGGCCGTGGAGCAGGAATATGACGAACTTAATGCAGCCGTAAAATACTTTCAGGACACGTCCATGCGCTTGCGCTACTCCTCTATTCCTACCGTTGTGGCGCCGCATTCAATGACCTTAGGCGGTGGTTGCGAAATGACGCTGCATGCAGACCGCGTAGTCGCAGCAGCAGAAAGTTACATTGGACTCGTTGAATTTGGCGTGGGCCTTATTCCTGGCGGTGGCGGTTCTAAAGAAATGACCGTTCGCGCATCGGAAACCTATCAAAAAGATGACATTGAACTCAACCGCTTGCGTGAATATTTTCTCACCATAGGAATGGCCAAAGTTTCAACTTCTGCGTATGAAGCTTTTGATCTAGGTATTTTAAAACACGGCAAAGATATCGTCGTGGTCAATAAAAACCGACAGATCGCCACCGCAAAAGCAATTGCCAAATTTGAAGCCGAACAAGGTTATACTAAACCCATACAACGTAAGGACATTAAAGTATTGGGCAAACAAGCTTTAGGTGCTTTCCTTGTGGGAACAGATCAAATGAATGCTGGAAAATACATCAGTGATCACGACAAGAAAATCGCCAATAAACTGGCCTACGTAATGGCCGGCGGTGACCTTTCCGAAGCTTCTTATGTGAGCGAACAATATTTGCTGGATCTGGAACGCGAAGCTTTTTTAAGTCTTTGTGGAGAACGTAAAACTTTAGAGAGATTGGAGCATATGATTAAGAAGAATAAGCCGTTGAGGAACTAGGTTTTTAAGACATAAGACTTGTTTGACTTAGGACGTTAGACTAAATAAATATTTTGGATGGCAGCAGAACATAATTTTAGGAAGTTGAAAATTTGGAAAGAAAGCATTGTTCTTGTGCGTGAGACTTATTTGATTACTAAAGGGTTTCCGAAATCTGAAATATATTCTTTGTCAAGTCAAATACAGCGTGCTTCGGTTTCCATTCCTTCTAACATTGCCGAGGGAACTAGTAAAAAAACTACAAAGCATTTTTTACAATACTTAGAAACTGCTTTAGGATCAGCATTTGAATGGGAAACGCAGCTAATAATTGCTCATGATATTGAATATGTTTCGACAGAAAAATTTCATCATTTAGAAAGTAAAATTCAGTCTATTCAAGGAATGATAACACGTTTTATGGAAAGTCTCCAAAAATCTTAAGTCCTACGTATTATCGTCTTAAGTCAATTGTAAAAATCATACAAAATATAGCAAACAGATGAACCAAACCGCATACATAGTAAAAGCATACCGAACCGCAGTAGGAAAAGCGCCACGTGGATTATTCCGTTTTAAACGTCCTGATGAACTGGCGGCGGAAACCATAGAATATCTGCTTAAGGATATTCCTCAATTGGATAAAAAACGCATCGATGATGTTATGGTGGGCAACGCGATGCCAGAAGCGGAACAAGGTCTTAATATGGGCAGGTTGATTTCGCTTATGGGACTTAAAATCGACGATGTGCCGGGCGTGACCGTAAACAGGTATTGCGCATCGGGGATTGAAACGATTGCAATGGCTTCAGCGAAGATTCAGGCTGGAATGGCAGATTGTATTATCGCCGGAGGTGCCGAAAGTATGAGCTATATTCCCATGGGCGGTTACAAACCGGTGCCGGATTATAAATTGGCCAAAGAAGGTCATGAGGATTATTATTGGAATATGGGACTTACCGCGGAAGCAGTGGCCAAGCAATTTAACGTGAACCGTGAAGATCAGGATGACTTT
>JBBPYO010000040.1:0-4109 GCA_038199845.1 Flavobacteriales bacterium | reverse complement strand
TGCTTTAGGGAAGTATTACTTGATTTGTAGTATTTTGTATGTTTTGATATTCTCAGACAAATTTCCGAAGGAATGAAATTGAAATAAATTTTGGACAAAAATTAAATATCTTTTAAAAAGACTCTTTTTATTTATGTATCCGTAAAGTGTCCTAATAAGTAATATTATTTCCCGAAATCGTCTGTTTTATTCTCTTAATTGGCAGTTTTTCGACCATTTTAATCGGTTTTTGGGAGTTTCCCTGCGGGCCGGGCTTTACGTTGCAATCTTTTTGCTCGTTCCTCCCAAAAAGGATTTCCACTTCAATCCCTAACGCAAATTTCGTTTTCATTCAAAAGGGTTGGTTCTGATCAATTTTAGGTCTAAATGGCCTTTGTTATGTCCAATTTTTCTAAATAATTTATCTTATAACAAAGTCATTTTCTATCCAAATTAAGCCGTTTTTCGACCATTTTGATCGGTTTCTGGAGTTGCTCTAACGGGTAAAGCATCCCTTTGAAAATGATATGTTCAACATCACCAAAATTACTTTTGGGACTACTAACAGATATAAAAATATAGTTTTCAGTGAACTAATTTATTCTGTTCTTAATCCGATTTACAACCTACTTTTTAGGTTTTTCCAATCTGTAAGAACTTGTTCCCGTATACGTCTGGCCAAATTGATCTGTAGCTTTAATTTCAATTTTGTGCTCGCCTACCTGCAATTTCGCCGGAATATCGCCTCGCCATAAGTGCGTGCTCACAATGGGATTTGAAGATCGCCTACCGGGCATTAATTCCGCGGTGGTATCCCATTCATAAACCAATTCAACGTAAGAAGGATCTTGCTCTTCTACATAAGACATGGCTTGCCAATCGCCATTATCAACGCTATAAAATACCTCGTCTCCCGGCTGGCCCATAAAAAAATCTGTATAGATGCCGGCTTTGGTATTTCTGCCCTGCGCCACAACCTTGGGCACAAAAATTTTCATCTGATACTCTTTGGGTTTTCCGGCCACTTTATATTCGGTTTTGTATTGATTTCCATCAAAATGGATAAATGCATATCCTTTTGGCGTTCCGTCGCGCATGACCGAAATGGGGATTCCCAGTTCATCCAGTTTGCCGGAATACCAGTCACCACATGTCGTGCCCACGTTATATTCATGATGCGGTTTTTCCCGCTGAAAACCTTCGGCTTTGCCAAAATAATCCTGACGCTGAATATGCGTATGCGCCGAAAGGGAAAGTGTGTGCGGAAAGTCCTTTAAGATATCGAACAAGCGCTGTTTGTCCGCTCCACGAAAATAATCGCCTCCTTGTTCGTTCAATGGAATATGATACGCCAATACGATGAGCTTATCTTTAGGAACAAGGTTAAGGTCATTTTCCACAAAATTCAATTGCTCCTCGCGGAAACCACCATAATATCCCTTAGAATCCCGCGGATCGGGATATAAAATGTCATCTAGAATGATAAAATGGACTTTACCATAATTAAAGGCATAATTGGCCGGGCCAAAGTGCGCTTCATACGTCTCATCACTAAGGTTTTCCTGCTTGGCATCAAAGTTCATATCGTGATTGCCCATCACATTATACCAGGGTATACCGACTTTTTTAACCGCGTTGGCATAAGGCTCGAACAAATCGAGATCATTGCCCACCAGATCTCCAAGACTCAGGCCAAATGGTATATTCTCGATCCCTTCCACTTCTGCAACTACGCCCCGCGCGAAATAATCGATTTCTTCCAGGTTATAGGGTTGCGGATCACCAAAAATCAGTGCGGTAAACTGCTCCTCATTTTCTGCCGGAATTAGGCCAAAATCAATCGTTTTTGGGAGTTTTCCGGTAGGTTTTACACCAGGGAATTTACTTTCCGGAGAGCCTTTGGGTTTATGGTTGTAATAGTAAATGGGTAAATTATTCTCATCTATAGGAACAGTATATTCCGCGGGTTTAATGACCGCGATAATATTGTCATCTTGTACCGGAAGTTCATAAACGCCGGAAGCATCTGTAAGCACGACCTGATCGCCATTGGTGACCGAAACATCTGCAATCCCTTTTTCGCGACGGTCCATTTTTCCGTTTGAGTTGCTGTCTTCGTAAACGGTGCCTTTAGCCATTTGCTGCGCAGAAAGCGTACCCATAGAAAAAACTAAAACAAGGCTTTTTAAAATTGAATTTCTCATGAAAATTTATGTGTTTGATGTAATTGCTTATCTCTTCATACCGCCAAGACTTTATGTTGATATCCTGAGGATCGGAATCCTTCACAAATTAAACCAATAAAAAATAAAGCCACGATAACTCAAGTTTAAACCTGTGTTAGGAAAATGCTTGCACAACGCATTGTAAGAGGATAAATACAAAATACAAAAATTTTAATGATCAGAAATTACATTATTAATGAAAAACCTTCTGTCAGGTTCACAAGGTATAAATCGGTACTTTTTTTCCATTTTAATGGAAATTAAAACCTTCTGTAAAATTTAAAGCGCGATCACCAATTCTTTGGTTGAAAGAGGAATTTTATATGCCCCGTTCATTTTTTCGAAATTTAAATTCAGGTCTTTACTGCTCCTTAAGAAAGCATCTGGCGTATGTGCTGTTTTTCGGGCTAGTGTTATTTCGATTTTTCCAGAGTCTTTATTATATAGAAGTGATTTAAAGGAACCAGCATCTAAGGTCAACCACAATTTTTGCGGTTCAAAATAGATTTTACTTTTTGCAGCCGTGGTCAGATCTACACGGATTTCTTTCTCGGTTTCCTTAAGATTTCCACCAAAGGCAAGCCATCCAAAATCTTTCTCCTCTGTAATATATGTGGCCGTATTCACCGCATAACCAAAGAAATTGGATCCATAATCACCAGACAAATAATCAATCTGTAACGTTGAAGGGAACGAATGAAAAGCAGCCGGCCCAAAACCGTCTTCGGTAATATTTGAGATCGCACCCAAAGTGCCACCGTAACCAACTTTCAGCAAATAAAAATCGGGATTATCACGGTATGCTTTCAATACAGGAATTGCATTTAAACCAGATCCATAATGGTGAATTTGGCGTTCTACGCGGGATAGTTTTCCACCGTAAAGAAAATCCCAATATCTGCGTGCATTGCCGTTGTATGCCCAGTGCGGCATAGTGGGCATATAGGCGAGAATTGCATTCAGGGTAATCGCCGCCTTTTCCTGATATCCAAAATAATCGCTCCACATAAAAACTTCCTCTTGACCGGTGGAATCCCAAGGCATCTCACTGCCGAAGGGATAATTCAAAGATTTCCAATGGTCTGCCCTTTTCTTCATTTCGGCCTCCACCGTTTCAGCCATTTGGGTCATTTCTTCCGCTTTTAAATCGTTGAGGATATTTAAAAAAACGGTGCCTTCCATTTGGCCAAATTCAGCGTAATAGGGCGCCAACTTTGTCATGGCTATTGTGGTATGATACGCCTGTTCTAAATACCATTTCCAGTCGTGGTTCTCCACCAGACCTTCATGATAGCGCGCCAAGCGGTACATTACCCAATATGCCGCAGCCACGTGTGGATAATTGTAGGAACGGCCGGGATCATCAGCACCTTTTTTATCCCAGGCTGCCCAGGTTTTATAATTAATGGTGTCGCTGTACGTTCCCTTCGGCATTTTTTCAGGTTCGTAGTAGAAAACACTCTTTTTTACGCCATATTTATTTTCTCCTTCTGAATATTGAATGCCGCCCCAAAGGGTTTCGTCAACAAACTTTTCGAGCTTTTTGATTTCTGATTTTTCTGGTTGAACCAACTGCTTCATCACACCGCCAAGCCAACTCCCAGCGCCGCCTTCATCACTCAAGCCGGCGATCCACGCGCGGCTGTCTTGAGTTACTTGCCTTTTGGTCTCGTAATCGTAGGAAATAATAGAATTTGTCCTTCCAAAAATGAAATCGGGCTGGTCAAACCATTGCGCGTTGAATAAAAATTGTCCAAAATCATTGACAACCTCTGTTTCCGGCTTGATCACTTTGTAATTGATGCTCTGTTTTAAACCGTCTTTATACGTAATATCCATGCGCGCCCTGCCCCACATATTTCCATTTACCGAAAACTCGGTAAAACCACCCATTTTCTGACCAAT
>JBBPYO010000039.1:0-17513 GCA_038199845.1 Flavobacteriales bacterium | reverse complement strand
GGGAAGCATCTATGGCAATGATGAAAACCGCCCATCTGATAATGGTAATTTTATAGGCCAAGGGAACGAGACCAAAACATTTCTGGGAAATATAGAAGTTGGCTATCTGCTTAACCCGGCCACTAATTTAAAACTCTACGCGAGCGCTTTGTATCGCAACAATACAACCGCAATTGAAGATCCCGTTAATCTAGAGGAAGAAACGTTATGGATCAACTTGGGTTTTAGGACCGATCTGTTTAATTGGTATTTTGATTATTAGTGAATTCGATATTTTAAAGCCTCGAAGCGGAGTGCAAAACATCGTTAGTTGAATTAATCGAATTTTTCAGTGCGTTCCTGGTTTCGTAAGCATAAAGATTGCTTGGAAATGCTAATTCTTTTGTTTCCTATTATATTGAGTATGCCTGCATCAAGGTAGTTGATCAATAAATAAGCTTTATATCTCTTTAGTTTTTTGGTGTTTTTAACATTTACAATCCTTAACCTAAGATTGAAAACTCGGCCATTTGAGTAATTATTGGGTATTTTTACATGTAAATTTCCTTCTTTTAATAATGAAAGTATGTTCTAAAGTAGTTTTGATAATGCTGAACCTGGCTGCTCGTTCTGGCAGGAAGCCCGGATGGCCAGGGAAATTCTAAAAAACGAATATAAATGGTCGGAAAATGGCTTAATTTGGGTAAAAAATGACATGATTCAGATGATAAATTGTTCTAGGGTCATTATACTTACAATGACCATTTAGACCAAAATCAATTTTATTCAATGAAAACGATTTTGCGTTAGGGATTGAAGTGGAAATCCTTTTTGCGAGGAACGAGCAAAAAGATTGCAACGTAAAGCCCGACCCGCAGGGAAACGCCCAAAAAATTGATTGAAATGGTCGAAAATGGCCAGAATGTGAATAAAACCCGATAGCTTTCCGGAAAAGGATAACGTGCTATTAGGACACCTTGCGGATATACACAATAATGATTGAGTAATTGAATCTATAAAAATCAAATAAATTATCATGACAAACAAAGCAAATTCAACAGAACAAATTCTAGAAACAATAAAACAGCCTTCCGTTAACTGGGAACAGGTTCTTGAAGATATTATCACGCATTTTGATTGCCAAACGGGAACGCTCCATTTTTTGGACAAAGAGACCCAATTATTGCAATTAAAGACACAAAAAGGGATTCCGGATTTCCTTATCCCAAAACTCAGTACGATTCCCATTGGTAAAGGTATGGCCGGTATTGCTGCCGAACGAATGAAGCCCGTAGAAATGTGCAACCTACAAACCGATGATTCCGGTGTAGCGCGACCGGCAGCGAAAGAAACTAAAGTGGAAGGTTCGATAGCCGTACCCATGTTGCTTGACGATGAACTTTTTGGCGTTTTTGGAATTGCAAAACCTGTTCCCTATGATTTTACCGAACAAGAAAACAAGGAGCTTTTGCAGCTTGGGGAAGCAATGAGTGAAGCGGTGAACAAATAAGCTCGAATGCTTCTTAACGATAAAAATAATTTAAATATGAACGAATATTTACTGCTCAATGACGGTCATAAAATCCCTAGAATTGGCTTTGGAACCTATAAGGCCACGGAAAAAGAAGGGAAGGAAGCGGTAATGATCGCATTACAAAGTGGTTATCGTATGATTGATACCGCGGCAAAATATGAAAATGAAGAAGCTGTTGGAAAAGGAATCAAGGCAAGCGGAATTCTAAGGGAAGAGATTTTTGTGACGACCAAATTATGGCGGGAGCAGTTGGGTTTTGACCAGACAAAAACAGCTTTTGAAGAATCGCTAAAAAAACTGAACCTGAATTACATTGATCTGTATTTGATTCACTGGCCGGCAAACGCGAAAAATTATGACAATTGGCAAAAGGCAAATTCCGAGACTTGGCGCGCTATGGAAGAATTACAGGGCGAAGGAAAGATAAAATCATTAGGAGTGAGCAACTTCTGGCCTGAACATCTTGAAGCGCTTTTTAAAACTGCAAAAGTAAAACCAGCCGTAAATCAAATTGAATTCCATCCGGGGTATTGGCAACCGGAAGTCACGAAGTTCTGCAAAGTGCATGGGATTGTGGTAGAATCCTGGTCGCCACTGGCAAGGGGTAAAGTGTTTGGCAATTCCACGTTAGAGAAATTGGCCAAAAAGCATGATAAATCGGTGGCGCAGGTCTGTTTACGCTGGATTCTTCAGCATGATGTAGTGGTAATCCCAAAATCAACAACGCCGGAGCGGATAGAAGAAAACAGAAATGTTTTTGATTTTGAACTTTCTAAAGCAGAAATGACAACTATTAACGAACTTCCGCAGTTTGGTTTTAGTGGTGAATTGCCAAATATTTGGCCAGATAGGGTTTAAAATTTCCGCATCATTCTCCGCTTATTTTAATGTCACGCAAAGCGGAAAATAAATGCAGAAATAAATCAGTAGACACTTCAACCAATTTCAAGAGCGTAGATTAGACATAATTTTCTTTAAAAAATTAATGTGTATCCGTTTAGTATTGATAGTATACGTAACCCTGAATTTATTTCAGGGTCGCCCAGGGCGTAAGATGTTTTAGTCCATATTTGCTTACATTAGCATTGCTGCGAATGTGATGCTGAAACAGGTTCAGCATGAGGAAACCAACTTTAGGAACAAATCCGAACAAACAATAAAAACTTATCTTTAGAGCATAAAAACTATATAAAACAAACCGATTTTATGAAATACATCCTATTATTATTTATCTGTATAACTTCAAGCCAACTCATGCAAGCACAAAATCAAAACCAAGGCCAAACCGCAGCAACAGAATTTGATTCCCACTTCGTACACAATGTCTATTTTTGGCTTAAAAATCCCGAAAGCAAGCAAGATCGGGCGGATTTTGAGACTTCGTTGAAGAAGTTTTTAAAAAGTAGCAAATATGCTAAAACTCATTTTATAGGAACACCTGCCAATACTCCGCGCGAGGTTGTTGACAACTCCTGGACGTATTCAATGGTGTTGACCTTTCCATCCAAAGAAATTCAAGATAAATACCAGGATGAAGACGTGCACCACGTTTTTATAGAAGAATCTGAAAATCTATGGGAACGCGTACAAGTTTATGACTCGGTTGGGCTAGAATAGTTTATTCCGTTTTCGCCGTAAGACTATCATAAATGGTTTCTCGTATTTTCGGACCGTTTATAAAGCTATTTTCCGCTTCAGTATCGGTATAAAAATCGCTGCTTAAGCTTTCCATGCCGCTGATTTCAGAACGATTTTTGCCATTATTGATCGCTTTTTGCACGTTTTCTTGAAGGGTTTTAAGCATCTCCACATAGCTTTTGTAATCAGCATAAGTGGCGAGATTCCCGTGGCCGGGAATAATTTTTGTGTCTACATTTGCAAGCATAAGTCCGGCTTGACCGGCCTCGATATCACCGGCTATACTTCCGCCGCTTTTTAGATCGATAAAGGGAAAACCATTTGCAAAAAAGGTATCTCCCGCATGCATTACATTGCTCTGCGGGAAATAGATAAGCGCGTCACTATCAGTATGCGCGTTATGGACGTGCACAGCCATAATATCATTGCCGTTGAGGTGCAATGTAAGAGAGGAATCAAAGGTAATTACGGGCAAACCTTCCATTTTATTGTCATTTTTGAGGCGTTTGCGTACATTTTCATGCGCAACAATAATGGCTCCGGCCTCTTGAAATTTTGCATTTCCGCCGGTATGATCACCGTGAAAATGGGTGTTGGCCAAGAATTTGATCGGTTTATCGCTCAGCGTTCTAATCGCCGCGGTAATTTTTTCGGATAGAGGTGCAAATTCATCATCGATCATAAAAATACCATCTTCACCTATTGAAACACCTATGTTTCCGCCGCTTCCCAGAAGCATATAAATACTGTCCTGGACTGGAATAATCTCTATATTAACTTCAGAAAAATCGCGCTGGGCGAAACAACAGTAGCTGAGAAGCATGCATGCAGTGAGCAAGAAAGGTGTAATTATTTTCATGGGAGTAATTTTAATTGGTTTTCTAAGTTACGCAATTTGTCTAAATCAGCAGAGAAAGCGTAGAAAGAAAAGTAGTGTATTTCATAACATTAACAGCAATTTCTTTGTCTAAAATGGCCTTGCGCTGTATCTTTGCAGCACTTTAAAAAGTACTCAAAATAGGCTTGAATATCGCAAATACACATATAGTAACAACATCGATCTGGAGCGATTTTAAGGAAATCACCAAGATGCGTTTGGCATTGAGTGTCGTGTTCTCTAGCATGGCGGGTTATTTCTTAGGTGTCCAGACAATCTCGTGGAGTGTCGCACTGCTTCTAGCTGTGGGCGGTTATTTTATGGTGGGCGCTTCAAACGCATATAACCAGATTATAGAACGCGACCTCGATGTGTTGATGGACCGCACCAAAAACAGGCCCATACCCGCCGGTCGTATGAGTGTCCCAATGGCTTTTGCCATTGCGAGTGCTTTTACCATTTTTGGTCTGGTTACCCTCTACATAATAAATCCAAAAACAGCATTTTTTGGTGGTATTTCTATCTTTCTATATGTATGTGTATATACGCCACTAAAGACAAAAACGCCACTCTCTGTATTTGTTGGTGCATTTCCCGGTGCCATTCCTTTTATGCTCGGCTGGGTTGCTGCTACCAATGATTTTGGGATCGAAGCGGGTACGTTGTTCATGCTTCAGTTTTTCTGGCAGTTTCCCCATTTTTGGGCAATTGGTTGGTTTCTGTACGATGATTATAAAAAGGGAGGGTTTTTTATGCTTCCAACAGGAAAAAGGGATAAAGGAACTGCATTGCAGGTCGTTTTATATACGTTATGGACAGTTTTAGTGTCTCTAATACCCGTTTTTGGCGCCACTGGCAGTTTATTTCTGACCCCAGTTGCTGGTGTTCTAGTAGGATTATTGGGTATTGCGCTCCTGTATTACGCTTTATTACTTTATAAAAAAATGGACGCACCGACGGCCAAAAAATTGATGCTGATGAGCGTGAGTTATATCACGCTTGTACAGATTATCTATGTTGCAGATAAATTTATAAGATAACTAATGGATTATACCGCACAACCCGAAGGGGAGAAAATAATACGTGCCAAAAAAATGATGCTCTGGTTTGGCATTGTGGGGCTCTCTATGATGTTTGCCGGCCTTACCAGCGCATATATCGTGAGTAAAGAACGTAAAGACTGGCTAACCGATTTTCAGCTTCCGCCGGCATTTTATATCAGTACTGCGGTAATTATTTTGAGCAGTCTTACCATGATCTTGACTAAACGGGCCATAAAGAACAATGCTACGGGACAAGCTAAACTTTTTCTTGGGGCTACGTTGCTTCTGGGTATAGGTTTTGTGTATTTGCAATTTGTAGGTTTTGATGAGATTATCGCAAACGGTTATTTCTTTACAGGAAGTGAGAGCAACGTGACCACTTCATTTATTTACGCATTTGTCATTACCCATATTGCGCATGTTGTTGTGGGATTAATAGTACTGGTGGTTATGTTTGTGAATAATTTACGCGGAAAATATAGCGTAGACAATATGCTAGGAATTTCACTGGGTGCTACATTTTGGCATTTTGTTGATGTTTTGTGGGTATATTTGTTTCTTTTTCTGCTCTTTTTTAAATAGAAAGAGAGAAATATTATAGTTACAAGAGCGATGTGTTCGTTTGAAAACTAATGACTTTCAATGCTATTGGCGCCTTGTTTGTTTAGATGCGTTTTTTATTGTGCTTGTCGCCCTTAAAATCTCGGGTTTAACATTACATTTAAATTTTAAAAATCCTATTTTTGCAATGCTTATAAAATCAATGGTTATTTATGGACGCTACTGCGGTTAGAACAGGCACGGAAGGTAAAACCTGGGGTGGGGGCAACCAGCCACTGGGAGCCAGTTATGGCAAATTAATGATGTGGTTTTTCATCCTTTCGGATGGTCTTACCTTTTCAGCATTTCTTGCTGCCTACGGCTTTTCAAGATTTAAATTTATAGAGGAATGGCCTATCGCAGATGAGGTGTTCAATCACTTTCCGTTTTTGCACGGGGTGGATGCGCCAATGTATTACGTCGCGTTTATGACTTTTGTTCTTATTTTCTCATCTGTAACGATGGTTCTTGCAGTAGATGCAGGTCACCATATGAAGAAAAATAAGGTGATCTGGTATATGTTTGCCACAATTATTGGTGGGGTTATTTTCGTGGGATCACAAGCATGGGAGTGGGCTAACTTTATACAGGGCGAATATGGCGCTGTTGAAACTAGAGCAGGAAGAATCCTTCAATTTGTAAATACCGATGGTGAACGTGTATCACTAGAGGATTTTGCTGAAGATTTGCCTTCGGAGCGTTCTATTCTTACACGAAGCGAGGCGTTGTGGTACCAAAGTGAATCCAGTATGCCTACCGTAAATTATAGCGAAGTTCTGGCAGGTTTTATGGCAGATGAAAATATACTGGTTCGTACAGATATTATAAATGAAAGCGGCGAGAAAACTATACTTTCTAGAGAGGAATCAATAAAAAAACTAACCGATGATGGCGTGGGTGTGGTGCAAGGAGCAAACCTGAGACATAATGAATACGGTACGCCTTTATTTGCGGATTTCTTTTTCTTTATAACGGGTTTTCACGGTTTTCACGTTTCTACAGGTATTTTAATAAATATTATTATCTTTTTTAATGTTATTATAGGTACCTATGAACGTCGCGGTAGCTATGAAATGGTTGAAAAAGTAGGTTTGTATTGGCACTTTGTGGATTTAGTTTGGGTATTTGTATTCACCTTTTTCTACCTCGTATAATTTTTTTAAAAAAATCTTTCGCGGAAGCGGTATATAATATTTTATCTAATGGCACACGACGCATCACATACTAATGAATCCAATAGTAACTCTGCCGTAAAAAGGATTTGGACTGTTTTTGTCATTCTTTCGGTAGTGACTATTGCAGAGGTGATATTGGGAATACTAAGACCAGAAATACTTGAAGTCACTCACATCGCCAGGATGAAGTTGCTTAACTGGATATTTATTATTCTCACTGTCTACAAAGCGTATCTCATTACCTGGGCATTTATGCACATGGAACACGAGGCTAAAGGTCTGCGCAGGGCAGTTGTGTGGACGGCCGTTTTTCTCATTGCATATCTAGTTTTCATTCTCCTCACGGAAGGCGACTACATTCACGATGTGTATACAGAGGGTTATCAGAATTGGAATTTTTAATTAAATTTCTCGGCTGAAGAGTTTGCTATTATTGGTTATTTTAAAATGACATTCTTTACTTGAGCTTTAAACCAGCTTACGCCTAACCAAAGGACGACCGACCAAAATTTTTATCGCTGAAACCTATCTGGGTTTTAGTTTCTAATCTATTCGCATAATATTGCAGAAATGAAGATTAAGAAGTTTTTTGTATTAGCCGTTCTTTTTATACTTCCGTTTGTGGCCTATCTATTTTTTGCCTCAGGCGTACACAATTTTGCAAAACTTCCCGTAGTTTCAGAAAATGTAGCTGAACTTGATTTTTCCGCAGATTATAAATTGCAGGATAAGATTACAATATTGGGTTTTCTGGGTACAGACTTGAAAAAGGAAGGGCCTGTACTCTTCAATTTAGACCAGAAAATCTATAAGTACTTCTATGAATTCACTGATTTTCAATTTGTTTATTTAGTGCCCAATGCGGTTTCCAAAGAACAACTTCAAGACATTCAAACGGAATTATCCCGGGTAAGCGATTTGAAACATTGGCATTTCGTATATGCGGAAGATGAACAGATCAAACACGTATTTAACAGCCTGAACAGTTCGCACCGCTGGAGTCAAGATGATGGCTCTCCCTATATTTTTATTATAGATAAAAATAGAAACTTACGTGGGCGTGACGATGATGAAGACGTAGGTACACTTTACGGATATAACAGTACAGATGTTGCCGAACTTGCCAATAAAATGAAAGATGACGTAAAGGTTGTCCTTGCAGAATATCGTCTCGCCCTGAAAAAATATAATTCAAATAGACAAAAGTAGAGATGAATAAAAAACAAACTTATATAGGTATTGCGGTAATCGTATTTATATTTGGCGTGCTCACGATCCCTAAGATCATACAACGCATAAAGACAGGTAGTATAGTTGAAAATGACCGGTTAAATGTTGCAGATCTAAATGAAAGTGATAGCTTATCTGGTGAATTATCTTATATCAACATCAACGGCAAAGAGCGCAGAGTGCCAGAATTTAAACTGGTAAATCAAAATGGAGATACCATAACTGACAAAGACTACCGGGGGAAAGTTTTTCTCGTTGAATTCTTCTTTACCCGCTGTCCAGATATTTGTATTCCGATGAGCAAAAATCTGCTTGAGATACAGAAGGAATTCGAAGGGTCAGATAAATTCGGGATTGCTAGCATAAGTATAGATCCAGAACATGATACTTCAGAAGTGTTAAAGGCCTACGCAAAAGAATATGGTGCAATCTATCCACACTGGAACTTTCTTACCGGTAGTAAAGATTCTATTTATACCATGGCCAATGAAAAATTTGGTCTTCTGGCTCAGGCAAATCCCAATGTCAAGGATAGTTTTTTGCATTCAGGATTGTTTGCTTTAGTAGATCAGAATGGATTTATACGCTCACGTATGGATAACTTTGGAAATCCAAAAATTTATTATAGAGGTTTTGTCCCTCGGGGAGCAGTCGAAACAGAAGATAGGGAGAGCCCAGAAATCAATATATTAATAGAAGATATTAATAAACTTCTTAAACAGGATGATCAGTAATGAGCAAAGCTGTTCAAAAAGAGCGCAATTACAATCTGTGGATAATTATTTTATCTATAGTTATTCCCATAGTTGTGGCTTTTTTGTTTACAGTACGACTTCCTGGTGTGGAGCGCATAGGCATTTTACCTCCCATTTATGCCGCTATTAATGCACTTACAGCGATTTTTTTAATAATCGCAGTGATCCAAATAAAAAAGCGGAATAAACCTGCCCATGAATTGTTAATGAAATGTGCAATAGGCCTCTCTGTACTTTTCTTGATACTTTATATTATCTACCATATTACTTCAGATTCAACAAAGTTTGGTGACTCCAATTATGATGGTGTTGTAAGTGTTGTAGAAAGAGCGTCGATTGGGTCCTTTATGTATGTTTATTATTTTATTCTCATAACCCATATTGTACTTTCGGTAGTAGTGATTCCTTTTGTACTTATCACTTATGTACGCGCTATTACTGGTAAGTTCGAAATGCACCGTAAAATCGCAAGAATTACCTTCCCGCTTTGGTTATATGTTGCTGTTACCGGCGTTGTGGTCTATATTTTGATATCTCCATATTATCCACTTTAAAGAATTAAACCTATGAAATATTGGATTTTTTCGATAGTATTCTTAGTGCTTGTGCTTCCTGCAGATGCGCAGTGCGCCATGTGCCGTGCAGTATTGCAAAGCGAGACAGATAGCACTATGGCTGAAGGTGTAAACAATGGTATCATCTATTTAATGGCCATTCCTTACATACTCATAGGCGGATTGATCTGGTATATTTATAAAAGCCGTAAGCAAATTAATAAATAGAAAAAATCTCATTTTAACAAATTTGTAACTTTTTTTTGGTAACATTTTAAGGTTCATTGCGTCTTTTAAGTATATTCGTGGGCGAAACAAATGCCTTTGTATTAAAACCCTTGCAAGACTATGATTACAATAAAAGATCTTCATAAATCATATCATATGGGATCTAATTCCCTTCATGTACTCAAGGGGATCAATTTCACGGTGGAAGAGGGAGAATTGGTATCTATCATGGGTTCTTCTGGTTCTGGTAAATCTACACTTCTTAATATTCTGGGTATGCTTGATGAGGCCGATTCCGGTTCATATACCCTGGATAATGTTCCCATAAAAAACCTAAATGAAAAAATTGCGGCACGCTACCGTAATAAATTTTTGGGTTTTATTTTTCAATCCTTCAACCTAATCAATTATAAAAGCGCGCTTGATAATGTGGCGATGCCTTTGTATTATCAGGGAATGAAGCGCAATGAGCGCGTAGAACGTTCCATGCATTATTTGGAAAAAGTTGGTCTGGCAAACTGGGCAACTCACCTTCCCAGCGAATTATCTGGAGGGCAAAAACAACGTGTTGCCATTGCCCGCGCACTTGCCAGTGACCCAAAGGTTTTACTTGCCGATGAGCCTACCGGAGCTCTTGATACCAAAACATCCTGCGAAGTAATGGATCTAATTCAAGGCATCAATGATGAGGGCAAAACGATCCTTATTGTAACTCATGAAGATGATATTGCCCACATGACCAAGCGCATTGTCAACCTGAAGGACGGTGTGATCATAGATGATAAACGTGTACAACAAGTAAGAGCGCTGAATCATGTTTGACGTAGAGCGCTGGCAGGAGATATTTGAAACCATACGCATGAATAAGTTGCGTACTTTTCTTACTGGACTTTCAGTAGCTTCCGGTATTTTTATTCTTGTGATTCTACTGGGTTTCAGTACCGGTATTCAAAAAGGGATCAGTTCTCAATTTGAAGAGGATGCTACTAACCGTATTTCCATATTTACTGGAGTAACTACTAAAGAATATAAGGGTCTTAATCCAGGACGGGAAATTCAATTACACCTCAAAGATTACGATGATCTGAGCAAAAAGTATGAGGAGAACATTGAATATAAAACCCCCACGTATCTTATTTGGGGAGGCCAGGTAAACTACCGCAACCAGTCAGGCAATTACCGTATAGAAGGAGCCTACCCTGACCAACAGTTTATTGAAAATGAAAGTATGGTTGCCGGTCGGTTTATCAATCAGACAGATGTAAGCGGGACAGAGAAAGTGGTGGTAATAGGTAACAAAGTCAAAAATGAACTGTTTAAAGATCAAGAGGCTATAGGTAAGATGGTTTCTATTTATGGTATTAACTTTAAGGTTGTGGGGGTATATTCAGATCCTGGGGGCGATCGTGAGGAATCTCGTGTTTTTATCCCGCTTTCTACTGCTCAGCGCTCTTTCAATGCTGGCGATACCATTAGGTCACTTGCTTACACGGTGAAAATGTCCAAGGATTTTGACGAGGCGGTGGCACTTTCCGCTGCCATGGAAGATAATTTTGAAAAAGAACTAAAATCAAAATATAACGTAGCTCCAGATGATCGTGGAGCGGTGCGGGTCTATGGAACCCTTGAAGAGGCAAAAAAAATCTATACACTTATTGATACCATTCGCGCCGTATTCTGGTTTGTGGGAATTGGAACAATTATCGCAGGAGTAGTGGGCGTGGGCAATATTATGCTCATTATTGTTAAAGAAAGAACCAAAGAAATTGGTGTGCGCAAAGCAGTAGGGGCAACCCCTGCGTCTATTATTGGGATGGTACTGCAAGAAGCTATTTTTATTACATCAATTGCCGGATTTCTGGGACTTTTTCTTGGTGTGGGCCTCCTGGAAATTATAAGTCCGATGGTAAATAGCGATTTTATAAAATTTCCCGAAGTAGATTTTAAAACCTCAATAATCACCGTACTTATTCTGATTTTCGCAGGTGCGTTGGCGGGTTTTATTCCGGCTAGAAGAGCGGCACATATTAAACCCATAGACGCGCTACGCGACGAATAAAAATAACAGCTAAAAGTTTAATCCTGATATAAATGTTTACAAGAGACCGATGGACCGAAATACTGGAAGCGCTGAACGCAAATAGGTTCAGGACGTTACTCACGGCCTTTGGTGTGTTCTGGGGGATTATGATTTTGGTATTGCTACTTGCTTTGACCAATGGTCTGCGCAATGGAGTAACTGCAGGTTTTGCAGGTTTCGCCACAAACTCCATGTTTATGTGGACGCAGGGTACTTCAATGGCATATAAAGGGCTGCCAAAAGGTAGAAGTTTTGAGTTTAACCTAGATGATGTAAAGATTTTAAAGGAAAAAATCCCTGCTTTAAAATATGTTTCTCCACGGAATCAGTTGGGCGGCTATAACGGCGCCAATAATGTGACCCGGAATGAAAAGACAGGCGCATTTAGTATTTATGGTGATTACCCAGAATATATGAACCAGGAACCTATGGATCTTACTTCCGGGCGGTTCATCAGCTATTCTGATATAACAAGTAATCGTAAAGTTGCAGTAATTGGAATTGACGTAGTAACCGGTTTGTACGATAGTAACGAGGAGCCCATGGGAAGTTATATCAAGATCAACGGGGTGAATTTTATGATCATAGGTGTTTTTAAAAGCACCAATTCTAACGGAGGCGATCAAGAAGAAAGTGCGAATACCATTCATATACCTTTTACCACTTTTGCCCAGGCATTTAATACCGGCGAGGATATTGGCTTTATGGCAATTACAGCGGAGGATGGCACGTCAATTACCTCACTAAAGGCTCATGTTATGGAACTTATGCGTACGCAGCATACCATAAACCCCGCCGATGAACGCGCTATTGGAAATTTTGACCTTGCCGAACAATTTGAAAAAGTAAATGGCCTCTTTAGTATTTTAAGTTTTGTGGGCTACTTTGTGGGCGCACTCGTACTTATGAGCGGAGTGATAGGAATTAGTAATATTATGCTCATTGTGGTTAAAGAGCGAACTAAAGAAATTGGCGTCCGTCGTGCATTGGGCGCAAGTCCCTGGAGTATTAAGTCCCAGATTTTGCAAGAATCCCTCGTGCTTACCATCCTTTCTGGAATGGTGGGTATTACGGTAGCAGCAGGTATTATATGGCTTATGAATTATATACTCAGCATTTACGGTCCTATAGATAATTTTGTAAACCCGTCTGTTAATATAGGCGTTGTTATCGTCGCCCTGCTTATCCTTATCATTTCGGGAATACTTGCTGGTCTTATTCCGGCATCACGGGCAACCCAGATGAAACCAGTAGACGCACTTCGTATTGACTAAAGTGAACATTTAATAAAAAGCAAAAATATCCGAAGAAAATAGACTGAAAAATGGCGTTTTAGGGCACTTAGAGCCATTTTTCAGCAGAATAATTTTTAAACAGAACAATCAATCCAATATTTCATCATCAAAATATAATCAAGAATGAAAAGAACAGGAACCATTATTACCCTGATAGTTATCGTTGTACTATTTGTAATCGGTATCTGGTATATTTATGCGAAAGATCAACAAGATCCCGTCACATACGCTACTGAAACGCCTACTACTGAAACCATTGTAAAGCGTACAGTGGCCACAGGCAGCATTGTGCCTAGGGAAGAAATTCTCATAAAGCCCAATATCTCAGGTATTATTGGAGAAATACTTGTAGAAGCCGGCGAATTGGTAAAAGAAGGCGACCTTCTCGCAAGAATCGATGTGGTACCAAATGTTTCCTCCTTGACCAGTGCAAAAAATAGTATCACGAGTGCACAAACCTCGCTCCAGACATCAAAACTGGCGTATAATAACCAGCAAAGTATTTATAACAGGCAAAAAGCACTTTTTGATAGTGGCGTGCTCGCTGCAAATGATTTTGATACCGCGCAGCAAGCGTACGATCAGGCACTGCAAGGTTTTAAACAGCAACAAATAAGTCTGCAATCAGCGCAGCAAAATTATGACATTGTAAAAACAGGTACGACCAGCGGTCTCGGTAATGCGGCAACTACTTCGGTGCGGGCCACGATCTCCGGGATGGTACTCGAAGTGCCTGTTAAAGAAGGAAATCAGGTTATTGAGGCCAATAACTTTAATGACGGGACGACCATTGCATCTTTGGCAGATGTAAACAACATGATTTTTCAAGGTAAGGTTGACGAGAGTGAAGTGGGCAAAATTAAAGAAGATCTTCCTCTGGAGATTACAATTGGGGACATTGAGAACAAAAAATTTGATGCAACATTGGATTATATCGCACCAAAAGGGATTGCAGAGAACGGTGCCATTCAGTTTGAGATCAAAGGTTCATTAGATAAGAAAGATACCACTTTTATAAGGGCGGGCCTCAGCGCAAATGCTTCAATAATATTGGCTAGGGCAGATAGCGTGCTTGCGGTAAAGGAAGCGCTCGTACAATTTGACCCAAAAACCCAAAAGCCTTTTGTGGAGATAGAAAAAGGAGATCAGTTGTTTGAGAGAAAGGATATAGAACTTGGCGTGAGCGACGGGATCAATGTAGAGGTTAAAAGTGGCCTTTCTAAAGATGATAAAATTAAAGTATGGAATCCCATAACACCAGCCGTAGTTATTGGCAACAATTAATTATACGGTTTTTAATGTAACATCTAGCCCACTTTTTACACCAATAATTACAATTCCCAATAGTATGAAATATATAGTCACTTCTCTCCTTTTGGCCATTGCGGTACAAACCTCTCAAGGCCAAGATCAAAAAAAATGGACGCTACAAGAATGTCTGGAACGTGCTCTCGAAAAAAATATTCAGATAAAACAGGCTGAACTTGACGTTGAGGCTGCTCAGATCGACAAAAAAGATGCCTGGGGCGCTATTTTACCTAATCTTAATGGTAATGTTTCTAACACCTGGAATACGGGTCTTACCCAGAATGTTACTACCGGAGTATTACAGAATCAGGTTACCCGTAACGTTTCCGCCGGAGCAACCGTTGGTGTCAACTTGTTTGACGGGTTAAGAAATTACAGACAGATTCAGCGTGCAAAAATAGCAAAACTGTCTGCACAATATAGTTTGGGAAAAACGAAGGATGACATTGGCCTATTAGTGGCAAACAACTTTCTACAGATTATTCTTAATAAGGAAAACCTAAAAGTCTTCAAGACACAAAATCAACTTACCCTTGAAAACATGGATCGAACGCAAGAACTTGTGGACGGTGGTGTTTTGCCTAGAGGTGATTTACTGGAGGTAAAGGCACAGAATGCAACAGAGCAACAGAACATTGTTGATGCTCAAAACCAGGTACAAATATCCCTTATAAGTCTCGCGCAGGTTCTACTGATAGAAGATTATAAAGATTTTGACGTCGCAGATGCTGATTATGAGATCGCGGGAGAGGAAATCTTGATGAATTCACCTAATCAAATTATTGATCAGGCCAGAGAAAAGCGTTACGAAATTAGAATTGCGGAAGAAAACAAAAATCTAGCCGAAAAGGATGTTCAGCTCTCCCGCGGAGCAAGCTTGCCCACACTTAGCGCTTTCGTTAATTATAACACCAGAGAGTCAAGTGCAGGAAGGTTTACTAGCTCCGGTATAGATCCAAATGAGCCTACTCGTGAGATTGGTTTTGTTGAAAGTACGCAGGAGATAGTAGTGGCGCAAAATACAATAAACACCTTGGGAAATCCACTTCCGTTCTTTGAACAACTTTACCTTAATGATGGTATCGGTTATGGCTTTCAGTTGAATGTACCCGTTTTTAATGGTTTTCAGACTAGAAATCAAATAAACAGAAGTAAAGTAAATGTAAAGCGTGCCACTTATAATCTAGAGCAGGCAGAGCTTGATCTAGAATCTAACGTGTATCAGGCTTATGTAGACGCCCAGGGATCTTTAAAAGCGTATGAAGCTGCCCAAGTAGCAGCGGAGTCTCAAGAATTGGCATTTGAGTATGCGCAAGAACGCTATGATGTGGGGCTTACGAACGCCTTTGATTTGAGCCAGAGCAAACAGCGCTACGATAATGCGCAAATAGACCTAAACCGTACCAAATATGATTATATTTTTAGGTTGAAGGTATTGGAACTTTATTTTGGGGTTCCTGCAACAGAATTAAAATTCTAGAATATGAAAAAAAAGACGCTCATCATCATTATCGCTGTGGTTGTTGTACTCGTGCTGATACTTGTCGGTGGAAAAAAAGCGGGCTGGTTCGGTAATTCGGGTGAATTTAAACAAGTCGAGGTGCAGCAGATTACAAAAATGCTGCTGAAGGAAACCGTGGCCGCAACCGGAAAAATTCAACCGGAAACAGAGGTTAAAATTTCTTCTGAAGTTTCTGGTGAGATCATAGACCTTCCCGTTGTTGAAGGGCAGCAAGTGCAAAAAGGAGATCTTTTGGTTCGTATTAATCCAGATTTGATTCAGTCAGCGCTTACGCAATCACGAGCTTCCATGCAGAACATTCAGGCAAACCTTTCGCAGGCCAAAGCCAGTGAACGGAAGGCGCAACTTGATTATGAGCGCAGTAAGCCACTTTTTGAAAAAGGGGTGATTTCAAAATCAGATTGGGATCAGTCGGTAAGCGAGTATGAAATTGCTCAAGCCGCTGTACAATCTTCGTATTACAATGTGCAAAGCGCAATGGCAAACGTGAAACAGGCAAAGGACAACCTGGAGCGTACCACAATTTATGCACCAATTACAGGAACAATATCCAGCCTGGATGTTGAACTCGGCGAGCGCGTTGTGGGTACTGCACAAATGGCCGGTACAGAGATCATGCGCGTGGCAGATCTTGGTAATATGGAAGTAGAAGTAGATGTGAATGAAAATGACATCGTAAAGATTAATATCGGCGACTCTACAATCGTGGAGGTAGATGCTTATCTCAAAAAGGAATTTCAAGGTATTGTTACAGAAATAGCCAATTCTGCCGAAGACGATCTCACTGCAGATCAAGTGACCAATTTTAAGGTAAAAGTGCGTATTTTAGAGGAATCCTATGCAGATTTAACCGAGGGTCAAAATGAAAGCTATTCTCCATTTAGACCGGGAATGACTGCAACGGTAGATGTAATCACGGCCAGCAAACCAGATGTGTTGGTCGTTCCTATAAGTGCTATTGTGATTAAAAGCGATACATCAACTACAAAAAAACCAGGCGTAGGAAATGACTCTGTCGTTGCGGTAACAAGTGATAAGCAGTTTGAATGCGTTTTTGTAAAACAGGGTGACGAGGCCAGATTAAGGGTCGTAAAAACCGGAATTCAGAACAATACCTTTATTGAAATCACAGAGGGACTTGCTGTAGATGAAATGGTGATTACCGGTCCCTACACTCTGGTAACTAAAAATCTAAAGGCAGGCGACAAAATAGAAGTGGCTTCAAAAGAGGAAGCGCTCGCCGAAAATTAAAAAGCTATATGGCACGAATACTTTGCCTGGAAACAACAACGACCAATTGTTCTGTTGTCCTTGCGCAAGACGGTAATGTTATTGCAATTAAAGAAGACCTGAGTAATGGGTATTCTCATGGGGAATTGCTGCATCAATATATCGCTGAGGTTCTGAGACAAAGTGAATGTCAACTGAGTGACATAGATGCCATTGCAGTAAGTAAAGGTCCCGGTTCTTACACTGGATTGCGCATAGGCGTAAGCAGTGCAAAAGGTTTGTGTTTTGCCAATGATTTGCCATTGATTGCGACGGAAACCCTAAAATCTCTAGCGCAACAGGTAAATTTGGAAGAAATCAACGCTATTATTCCATTGCTTGATGCGCGCCGTATGGAAGTGTACAGCGCCGTTTTTAATCACCGTTTTGAAAAAATAAGGGATACAAAAGCAGAGATTATAGATG
>JBBPYO010000038.1:0-4165 GCA_038199845.1 Flavobacteriales bacterium | reverse complement strand
TCCCAAAATTTTTGAAACGGTAAAACCTGCGTAACGATTTTACCATCAAAGGTACTTTCATTAAGTCGTTTTACAGTGTTTTCTATAATCTGTTTTTCCTCATTATTTTGATAAAATGCGATGGAGCGATACTGAGTTCCACGATCTGGACCTTGTCTATTTGCAGTAGTAGGATCTTGTGAGCCAAAGAATAAATTAACCAGCGTCTGGTAACTTACCAAATTAGGATCGTAAATCACTTCTACAGATTCTGCATGATTTGTATTTCCAGAACCTACTTGTTCATACGTAGGATTAGGCTGAGTTCCGCCACTGTAGCCACTTATAGCTTCGTCAACTCCTTTAACGCTTTCATAAACAGCTTCTACGCACCAGAAACAGCCACTGGCAAAATACGCATGCTCCATACCATCCTGAACTGGCGTTTGAATAGGATCTTTCATGGCCATTTCATTATCTGCAGGGTTTTGCTCTGTAGCGTTTTTACACGAAACGCTTATAAAAAGCAAGCTTAAAAGGCTTAAATATAATTTCATAATTTCTTTTTTTTGAAGGCAAATTTACTTACTGCCTGTGATAATTGTCGCTAATTCATTGTTAAACTAACAACATGACCCATTAAAAAACGCCGTACTACATAGTAGCCGGCGTATTGTTTATGCTATAGAAATGTAAGTAATTACATCTTCCCAAAAAGGGCATTCATTTTTTCTCGTTCTTCTCTGGCAAGTTCTTCATCTACCAGAATACGCCCACTGTGCTCGTCAGTAATGATTTTCTTACGTCCGGCAATTTCCATTTGCACCTGCGGTGGAATGGTGAAGAAAGATCCTCCAGAAGCACCACGTTCTATAGGAACAACGGCCAGGCCATTGCGCACATTTGTACGTATACGGTTGTATGCTTTTACTAAACGAGGTTCTATTTGCTCTTCAAAATCTTCACTTTTCTTAAGAAGTTCTTCTTCTTCCTTCTGGGTTTCAGAAAGAATGTCATCGAGTTCTTCTTTTTTATGCTTTAAGTGCTTCTCACGTTCCGTGATGCGCTCTTTTGTGGTAGAAATAACCTCTTTTTTCTGTTCAATTTGAGCACGGTACTCTTTAATGTTCTTTTCAGCCAGTTGAATCTCGAGTTCCTGAAATTCCACTTCTTTGCTCAAGGAGTTGAATTCCCGGTTATTTCTAACGTTTTTTTGCTGTTCTGTGTATTTTTTAATCGCCACTTTAGAATCTTCGATCTGAATCTTTTTTGCTTTGATCTGATCATCTATAAGACCAAGTTCACCATCCAGTTTTTCCTGACGTTTGCTCAATCCTGCGACCTCATCCTCTAGATCTTCAACTTCAAGGGGCAATTCGCCTCGTACATTCCTGATCGTATCTACACGTGAATGAATCAACTGCAGGTCATAGAGCGCCCTCAATTTTTCTTCTACACTCGCTTCTGTCTTCTTTTTGGCCATATTATAAATACTTAATGGGATTGGTGTCTTCGTCTGATAAAATGACTGCAAAATTACTAAATCTTTTCCTAAGAAAATCAGTAAGTAACCTTTTTGTGTATTGTTCACTTTCGTAATGGCCTATGTCTACCAGCAGTATCTTTCCTTCGGCTTGATAAAACTGATGGTATTTGAGATCTGCGGTGATCAGTGCATCAGCTCCCGCCTTTATCGCAGCACTTATCGCAAAGGCTCCACTGCCTCCCAATACCGCTACTTTATTAATGGGTTCTTCCCTCAAAGCGGAATGCCGCACGCCCTGCGCATTGAATTTTTTCTGTACCAGCCGCAAAAACGCCATTTCATCCATGGGCTCGTGTAAAAAACCGGTCATGCCCATACCTATGTTCTGATTCTCATTGTCTAACGTGGTTACTTCATAAGCAACTTCTTCATACGAGTGGACTTTAAAAAGGGCTTGTAAGATGGTTTTTTCCCTGTATGCCTCAAAAGTGATATGCAACTGTACTTCCTTTTCAACCTCTAGGTTTCCTTTTTCACCCACGGTAGGATTGCTGTTTTCGTTGCCCTTAAAACTTCCAAGACCTTTTGTTGCAAAACTACAGTGGTCATAATTGCCTATATTTCCGGCGCCAGCTGCAAAAAGGGCATCACGTACGCCCAGCACTTCGTTTTTGGGGATATACGTAGTGAGTTTTTTTATACTGCCCTTTTTTGGAATTAATATTTCACGATCATTGAGCCCCAACGCATCGCACATTCCTTTGCCCATCCCTTGCGCCGAATTATCAAAAGCGGTGTGTATTGCAAAAATTGCGATATCGTTTTTAATGGCACTCAATACCACACGTTCTACGTAGTTCTTACCCGTAATACTTTTAAGACCGGAAAAAATGATGGGATGAAAACTTACAATAAGATTGCATTTTTTTGCAATGGCTTCTTCCACGGTCGCTTCAAGAGTGTCTAATGTTACCAATACGCCGGTTACTTCTTGGGCTGGATTGCCTACAAGAAGACCTATATTATCAAAATCTTCAGCGTAGGAGAGGGGGAAGGTTTCTTCAAAACTTGTGGTAATTTCCTGTACGGTCATAAGGTTGTTTTATCCGTTGTAAAGATAAAAATTATACCTTCGTTTCCCGTGAAGAATCTTCGTAAAATACTGGTACCTCTGTCCTGGGGCTATAAAGGCGTCATGGCGCTGCGCAATATGGCCTATAATAAAGGCTGGTTTGCTTCATCGCATTTTAATTTGCCTCTAGTGGGAGTTGGCAACCTGAGCATGGGCGGTACGGGAAAATCACCAATGACCGAATATATCGTGAGGCTTGTGCAGAAAAATTATTTGCCGGCTACATTGAGCAGGGGCTACGGAAGATCTACTTCGGGTTTTATAGAGGTATTACCCAAAAGCACAGCAAGAGAAGTTGGCGACGAACCATTACAGTTTAAACGGAAATTTCCAGAAATACCGGTTGTTGTAGATGAAAATCGGGTGCATGCCATAAAAAAAATGCTTCAACAGAAAATGCCGGTTGAAGTGCTTATTCTCGATGATATTTTTCAGCATCGTAAAGTAAATGCTGGATTTTTGATCCTTCTCACCAGTTATGACGCTTTGTTTTATGAAGATCATGTACTTCCGGCCGGTAATCTGCGCGAATCTAGAAAGGGAGCGCACCGTGCAGATGTTGTCGTGGTTACTAAATGTCCACCGACTTTAACTGTTGAATCACGTAGAGAAATCACTAAAAAGATTGAAAAATACACTAAAGCTCCTGTTTTCTTTTCTACGATTAGCTATGACGCTGAGGTTCGCGGAGCAAAAAATGTTCCGTTGAGCGATCTTCAAAATACCGAACTTACCGTGGTCACGGGAATAGCAAGACCCAAACCTTTTGTGGATTTTCTCAAAGCGAATAAATTGAAATTTCAAGAAAAGCGTTTCCCTGACCATCATAATTTCACAGAAAAGGAAGTTGCTATTTTGGACCAGCTTCCAGTAATTCTTACTACTGAAAAAGATTATATGCGCTTGAAAACACAATTGAAATCTGTCCAACTTTATTATCTGCCCATCCAGTTTTCTTTTCTAACGGATGCAGAAAAATTTGATAGACTTTTACTGTCTTTTATTGAAAGTTGCCGCTCAGTAAATGTGGATTAAGAAACCACATCCTGATCTTTTAGACACTTGGAGATCTTGGAGAAAAATTCTTCCATTTTATAAGGTTTCGGAATAATATCCGTAAAACCGGCGAGGTAAAAATCATCGATATTCTCATCTATAGTGACCGCGGTAAGCGCCAGTATTGGGATATCTTCATTAAACTGGCGAACTTTTTTAGTTGCTTCCGTACCACTTATACCTGGCATATGAATGTCCATAAGCACCAGGTCATATTCTTCAAAGCGTATTTTTTCGACAGCAATTTCCCCATTGTCTGCTACGTCGCACTGCATATTGTTTTTTTCTAAAATCTTTCGCGTAATCATCTGGTTAATTTTATTGTCTTCTACAACAAGAACGCGTCTTCCTTTAAGAATGTCATAATCTATGTCGTACACTCTTTCTTTATTCTTCTCGCGGTCCTGTTCTTTTACCACATTATACTTTATATCAAAAAAGAACTTGGAACCTTTACCCAGCGTACTTTCTAGATCTATTGAACTATTCTGTAGATCGAGCAGTCGTCTTAC
>JBBPYO010000037.1:0-4270 GCA_038199845.1 Flavobacteriales bacterium | reverse complement strand
TCACATGTGGTAAACGTCAGTAGCATGGGGGGTATTCAGGGCAGTGCTAAATTTGCCGGTCTGTCAGCGTACAGCTCATCAAAAGGTGCTATTATTACCTTAAATGAACTTCTGGCAGAAGAGTACAAAGATAAAGGGATCGCCTTCAATACACTGGCTCTTGGTGCGGTGCAGACAGAAATGCTTGAAGAGGCATTTCCTGGGTATATAGCACCGGTCTCAGCTTCTCAAATGGCTACTTATATTAAGGGTTTTTCACTATTGGGAAATCAATTTTATAATGGAAAAGTGTTGCCCGTTTCTGCTTCTACTCCTTAAAATCTATGCAACAAACGCTTTCAAAATATATTCCGGCACAGGCGGTTAGTCCTGTATTTGAACTCATAAAAACTTTTGGTGTCCATTTAATGGTGGTAAACGAGCGCGTAACACGTCATGGAGATTACCGTCGTATGGCGGATGGTTCACACCAGATTACTGTAAATACAAGCCTAAACAGTTATCGGTTTCTAATAACCCTCATTCATGAGATTGCTCATCTGGTGGCTTTTGAAAAGTATGGACGCGCCATAAAACCCCATGGTAAAGAATGGAAATACACTTTTCAGCAATTGATGCTCCCATTCATACGACCTGAGATTTTCCCATCAAAGCTACTTCCTCTTATAGCAAAACATTTTAAAAACCCCAAAGCGAGCAGTGATACAGACGCTTTATTAAGTATAATGCTCAAACAATTTGATCCTGAGAATAATAAATACTATATATTTGAAATTCCTACGGGAGATAATTTTCGTATTTATAACGGAAAGGTATTTAAAAAAGGAAAAAAACGTGTAAAACGCTACGAGTGTGTTGAGCAGGCTACAGGTAAGGTTTATCTTTTTCAGCCCAATGCAGAAGTGGACCCAATATCATAAGAGATTTGAAACAAAACGACGACTTCTACGCTGTAATAATGGCGGGTGGTGTAGGCTCTAGATTCTGGCCTCTTAGCACAGCTGACTTACCAAAACAATTTCTCGATATTCTGGGAGCAGGACAGACATTGATTCAAAAAACCTTTAGCAGGCTTTCTAAATCAGTTCCCGAAAAGAATATTTTGATCCTGACTAACGCCCGTTATAAGCGTCTCGTCAATGAACAATTGCCGCAGGTTAAAGATATAAATATTGTTCTCGAACCGGCAATGCGAAATACCGCCCCTTGCATTTTAATGGCCGCCTTAAAAATTTATAAGACTAATCCTAACGCAACTATGGTCGTTGCTCCCAGTGATCATTGGATAGAGGATGAAGACGCATTTACACACGACCTAAATCTTGCCTTTAATGCGAGTACAGCAAATAGAGAAGCAGGAGTTGCCGAAGAAATACTAGTCACTCTGGGAATAGCGCCCACATTTCCACATACGGGATATGGTTATATTTCCTATACGGAGAATACTGAAAATGTAAAGAAAGTGGCAGCTTTTACAGAAAAGCCGAACTACGAGACCGCTAAAAAATTCTTGGCCGAAGGCAATTATGTCTGGAACGCCGGTATTTTTATCTGGAAGACAAGTGCCATTATAAATGCATTTAAAAAATACCTGCCCGAAATGCACCGTATTTTAAGTGGTGGTATTCCCGTTTATAACACAGACCACGAGCAGACGTTCGTCAATGGGGAATATGAAAAGGTTGAGAATATAAGTATCGATTACGGTATTTTGGAAAAAAGTCAGAATGTTGGGGTTATTCCAGCTACTTTTGACTGGAGCGATATGGGTGCGTGGGGCTCATTATATGATCAAAAGGAAAAAGATGCCCAGGATAATGTTGTTGTAAATGCCCAATTGGTTTCAAAAAATTCCAGTGGTAATCTTATTCGGACACGGGAAGGAAAATTAGTAGTGCTTCACGGACTTCATAATTTTGTGGTCGTTGATAAAGATGATATTCTTCTCATTATGGAAAAAGAAAAAGAGCAGGATGTGAAAATATTGAGGCAAGAGGTAAAAGATAAATTTGGTGCTGATCTGGTATAATGCTTGAAAAAAATAATGACATTGAACCTAAGGTGGACGAGCCTAAGGAGTCGATACAAGGAGCTAAGAATATTCTTAAAGATATATTTAGGTTTCTTTCAGAACTTTTCAATATTAGGCACGACACGGATGGAGCTTCAACGATTGCCGCGGTAAAGAATGATATTTCGTTTAAAGGACATAATGCGTGGATCCTTATTTTCTCGATATTTGTTGCTTCAATAGGTCTTAATGTTAGCAGTACCGCTGTTGTCATAGGTGCGATGCTCATTTCACCTTTAATGGGTCCTATAGTGGGTATAGGGCTTTCTCTAGCTATCAATGATGTGGAAACGCTTCGCAAATCGGTTAAGAACCTTTTTGTTATGGTTCTTCTCAGCGTACTTACTGCCTACATTTACTTCACGATCTCGCCCATAAAAGAGCTTACACCAGAGCTAGAAGCACGCACATACCCTACTATTTTAGATGTTCTTGTCGCTATTTTTGGCGGTCTTGCTCTCATTGTGGCAAAAACGAAAAAAGGAACTATTGCAAGTGTTATTTTTGGGGTTGCAATTGCTACAGCGCTTATGCCTCCATTATGTACCGTCGGTTATGGATTGGCAGTTGGCAATCCTAAATTTTATTTAGGTGCGCTCTATTTATTTTCCATAAATGCTGTTTTTATTGCACTTTCCACCTTTGTGGTTTCCAAGTTATTGGGCTTTCCCATGGTGCGCTATGCTAATTCCAAGCGTAGACGTTTTATAGCGCAAATGGCTTCCTTGGTTGCAATAATTGTACTGGTTCCCAGCGTGGTATTATTCTATAATCTGATAGAACGCCAAATTTTTAATACGAACATCACAGCGTTTGTTGAATCTACCATTACCTATGAGGGAACGGAAATTATAAAATTCTCTCAGGATTATAAGACTAAAATTATAGATATTTATTTAATAGGTGGTCTTGTGCCTCAAGAAATGATTCGGGAATGGTCTAAAGCATTAAAAAGGAATGAACGGTTGGCAGATGTTACGTTAAAAGTGCACCAAGGTTCAGATCGAAGTAGTGAAATGGCCGCACAGTTAAGCAGTCAGGTTAAATCTGATATCCTAGAAGATCTGTACATTAATAATCAAAATTCCCTGACAGATAAAAATGATCAAATACGCCTATTAGAACAAGAATTGATGCGTTTAAAAACCATTGATATTCCCTTTGAAACCCTAAGCAAAGAGGTTTCAATTAATTATGAAGATATTCTGCGTTTTGGTTATGCCAGTATTGTGGAAACCAATTTTGAAAACAAGACTATAGATACCATTCACACATTTTTAATAACATGGAAATCAAATGTTACTCAGGAAAATAAAATGATAGATGAGGCGAAATTATCAAAATGGCTTACCATGAAATTTCAACTTGACACACTTGCGATCAAGCCTTATAATTAGACTATTAAATTATTTATTTTGTCTGTTCTTTCTTGTTCAATGCGGAACGAACTTCTTTAAAAAGATTTGAAGAGTACACAAAATTGGTCACATCTTCATCATCAGTTTTGAATATTTCATCCTTTGTACCTTCCCAAGCCAATTTGCCTTGTTGTAGAAACACGATTTTTTCACCTATTTCCATTACAGAATTCATGTCATGGGTGTTGATTACAGTGGTTATTTCGTATTCACGCGTAATTTCTTGAATAAGGTTATCTACAATTGTCGCCGTTTTGGGATCAAGACCAGAATTGGGCTCGTCACAAAAAAGATATTTTGGCTTATTGACAATAGCACGTGCAATAGCAACCCTTTTTTGCATCCCACCAGAAATTTCCGAGGGTAGTTTATGATTGGCATCAGTTAGGTTCACACGTTTTATAACTTCGTTTGCACGGTCTCTGCGCTCAGCTTTTCTCATTTTTGTGAACATGCGAAGCGGAAACGAAATATTCTCTTCGACTGTCATAGAATCAAACAATGCGCTGCCTTGAAAAACCATTCCCATTTGCTCACGCAGTACCCGTTGATCTTCTGAGCTTAATGATGAATAGGCCTGACCATCGTACAAAATTGTGCCTTCAGTAGGTCTAAAAAGACCCAATAAGCATTTTAGAAATACCGTTTTACCAGATCCACTCTGACCTATAATAAGATTGGTCTTACCTTTTTCAAAAGTAGTATTGATGCCTTTGAGAATCATCTCACCATCAAAGCCTTTTTTCAAATCTTTTACCTCTATCATGAGCTTAGTAGTAAT
>JBBPYO010000036.1:0-14596 GCA_038199845.1 Flavobacteriales bacterium | reverse complement strand
ATTATCGTATTGTAGCATATCATATTCTGCCCAATATTATGGCGCCTGTCATTGTTATTTCTGCTGCTAATTTTGCCGGTGCGATATTGATAGAAAGCGGATTGAGCTTTCTAGGCATCGGTGCGCAACCGCCTGTTCCCAGTTGGGGCGCGATGATCAAAGACCATTATTCCTATATTATATTGGGCAAGGCCTATTTGGCACTTATTCCCGGAATTGCCATTATGCTCCTTGTTATGGCTTTTATGCTCATGGGAAATGCCCTCCGCGATGCGCTGGATGTAAAAAGTTCATGATTTTAATTGATTTCCACCCAAAAAAGGCAATTTTCAGAAATATGCGAATAAAATCATTACACCGTTTATTATGAATCGAAAGTTTATTTATCCTCTTCTGCTTATCCTTACCATGGTCTTAATTTATTGGGTCGAAGAAAAGCTGAATACTTCAGATAAAGAATCAATTGTTGAAAAAAATACGCAAAGCAGTACACTTACTGATATCTCTTTACTGCCTACGTCTACAACCGGCGAAATTGTATATCACCAGTATTATACACTTTCCTACAGCGAGCCTGATGAACAGGCCGAATGGGTGGCGTATGAGCTGACTAAAGATCAGCTTAAAGGCAATAGTTTTAAAAGGCCTTATTTTGAAATTGATCCAGATGTTTCTACCGGCGCTGCGGACTGGCGGAACTATAAAAATTCTGGTTACGACAGGGGGCATCTTTGTCCGGCAGGTGATAGGACTTTTGACAAGCAGGCTTATTTAGAAACTTTTTTGACCAGTAATATTTCGCCACAACGGCATGATTTCAATAGTGGGATTTGGAACCGGCTAGAACAGAAAGTACGTTACTGGGCCGATAAATATGACGGCATTTATGTTACTACAGGTGGTGTGCTCAACGATAGATCGACTGCCATAGGCGATGAAAGGGTTACAGTACCACAACAATTTTATAAAATACTTCTGGATAAGAGGGGAGATGCCTACACGATAATTGCATTTCTTTTTCGTCATGAAGACTCAGACAAAGGTCTGCAGGAATTTGTGGTTTCGGTTGATGAAATAGAAAAACTCACTGGGATTGATTTCTTTCCAAAACTGGATGATTCCATCGAGAATAGACTAGAAGCTTCTTCGGATTATAAAAATTGGAGTTTTAGGTAGAAAAAAGTGGGTTAAAAGCCTTGAAAAACTGGAGTTTATAGTAGATTTTTAGTTGAATTAAAACAACCACCCTTAATCACAAAGTGTTTTTTTTCTCTACTTTAAAAGGAAGGGAGCTTTTTTTCCGATTTTAATTTGAAACGATTAGACGAATAAATAATTTTTGTAAACGCTCATCATTCTGCCAGAGGCCACCAATAAACGATTTGCCACTAAACAATTCAACAAATAGACAATTTTTAACCCTAAACCTCACACCAAAGGGTTCACCATTCGTTAGAGCGGTTGCCATCAAGTCGGACGAATATAAAGAGTAGAATTGTAAAGCCCCATAAACCGGAACCGCCATAGCTAAAAAATGGAAGCGGAATTCCCACGGTGGGAAAAACGCCCGTTACCATCCCTATATTGATCAAAAAGTGGATAAAAAGGATGCCAGCTACGCTATAACCATAAATACGGCTGAATTGGTTTTTCTGTTTTTCCGCTAGAAAAATAATGCGGATTATTAAAGCAACAAAAAGGAAAATAACAAATGTGCTACCCAGAAAACCCCATTCTTCGCCCACCGTGCTAAAAATATAATCAGTATGCTGCTCAGGAACAAAATTACCCGTGGTTTGTGTGCCTTTTAAGAATCCACGTCCCGTCCAGCCGCCGCTGCCTATAGCGATTTCAGACTGGCGGGTATTATAGCCAATGTCCTTTGCATCTACTTCCTTTCCCAGAACCACATTAAAACGGTCGCGATGTCGTTGCTCAAATACATTCTCAAAAATATAATTCACAGAAAAAACGAAGCCTATGCAAATAATGGGAAGGATAATAAACAGGCTTCGGCCACTTCTTTTCTTAAGCTTTAGCAAAAACACTATGAGTGTAAGAAGAACCACCCCAGCGCAAACATAAAGTGGGCCGAAAGCGAGCGTGGTTACAAAAAGTGCTATAAGCGAAATGCCCACAATAAGGTACGCGCCAGAAAGACCTTCACGATATAATGGAAAGAAAAAAGCCGCATAAACAATCGCGGAACCTGGGTCTGGTTGGGGTACAATAAAAATTGCAGGAAGGGCGATAATGAGAAAAGCCTTTAACTGGTGCTGGAAAGAAGCAACATCGGTCTGTATATCGCTGAGGTATTTGGCCAGGGCGAGGGCAGTTGCCGCTTTTGCGAATTCACTGGGCTGGATACTGAAACCACCGAGATCATACCAACTTGTAGCTCCTGAAATTTCTTTTCCAAAAACGTAAAGACCAAGTAAGGACAGCAGTGAGGTTATATAAATCACACTGGCAAAACGCTCAAAGAATTTGGCGTCCAGAAAGAGTATAAATATAATAAGTACGAAACTCAGAACAATCCATACAAACTGCTTCGTATATAGGTTCGAAAAGTCAAAGCTCCCTGAAACCGCTTCCGGGGCTAGAGAGGCTGAGTAAATGTTCATCCATCCTATGCTTACCAGCGCAAGAAAAAGGATGATTAGCAACCAATCAAAGTTTCCCGTTAATCTTTTTGTCATTTTCTAAAAATTGGCCGCTGATCTTTTTACCATCATTTATAGGGAAGGGTTTTCCACTTAAGGGTTTTTTATATTCTTCTTCTAAACTATTTTTGGGATCGAGTATCCAATCTTGCAGATCTGTGCGGCTAATTGTACGCTTTAAATATTTTTCGGCCATTAGGCTGGCGATTTTCCCGGCATAACGTGATCCCCAATAACCATTTTCTACAAAAACCGCAATTGCTATTTTAGGATTATCTTTTGGAGCAAAAGCCACAAAAATAGAGTGGTCTGTAAGTTGGACGCGATTACCATTTATTTTGGCAAAATTTTCGGCAGTACCTGTTTTTCCGCACATTTCTACTCCCGGTATACGCATGGATTCTGCGGTACCATAATTATAGACATCAGCCATGCCCTGTACGACAGGTTCAAAATATTTAGGATCTATAGTCGTATGGTGTTTTGTACGGTATTCTTCAGGGATTTTTTCTTCCACATCTTCTATGCTCTTGATGATATGTGGGGTATAAAACCAACCTCTGTTTGCTATTGCTGCAGTAACATTGGCAAGCTGCATGGGCGTTGTGAGCACTTCTCCCTGCCCGATGGAATTTGAAATGGTTGCTGTGGCGTACCATTTTCTATTCGGGTAATCGTAAGTGCGATTATAGACCTTGCTCCCGGGGATTGTGCCTTTACTTCCGTTAGGCAGATCGTAACCCATATAATCATTAAGGCCAAAACTTTCCAAATGCTTTTTCCAAACATCGATCCCTTCTTGCGGTGTGGGATATTTTTCTATAATGCGTAAGTACACATTTCCGAAGTACGCATTGCATGAGTTGGCAATACCGGGAATCATACTCAACGGACTTTTATGGTGGTGGCAGCCCAGTTTATGGCCACGAGCATAGTAAAAACCGCCATTACAGGCAAAAGTCTCTTGCGTATCCACCACACCTTCCTGTAGGGCAATTAGGGCATTCAATGTTTTAAATGGAGATCCCGGTGGATATTCTCCTTTAAGTACTCGATCAAAAAGGGGTTTTGCAATACTATCTAGATACAAATCTGTAAAATTTTTAGAACGTTCCCGTCCCACTAATAAGGAAGGATCATAATTGGGCGCGGCGACCAGTGCCAAGATCTGTCCTGTAGAAGGCTCAAGGGCTACTATTCCTCCCCGTTTATTAACCATAAGTTCCTCTCCGTATTTTTGTAACTCAGAATCTATAGTGAGGTGCAAATCTTTCCCTTTCTGGGGCAAAGTATCGAGGCTGCCTTTTTTATATGGACCAATATCTCGGTTAAAACGGTCTTTTTGAAGATATTTTACACCTTTTATTCCGCGGAGTTTTTTTTCATAAAACTCCTCAACGCCTTGACGACCAGTTAAATCACCCGACTGGTAATAGGGATTTCCTTTAATATCTCTATTGTTCACTTCGGCGATATAGCCCAGAAAGTTAGCGCCGTAGTTAATCTGATAATCTCTTAAAGAACGCTTTTGAATATAAAAACCTTCATATTTGCGCATTTTTTCCTGAAGATAAGCAAACTCAGATTTTGTGAGCTGCGGGATTACCACTGAAGGCAACCTGGGGGAATATACACGTGCTTTATCCAGCTGTTCCATCAGCTTTTCCTTATCCATTTTTAAAAGTCCGCAGAATTCTAAAGTGTCAAAAGCCTTTACTTCTCTGGGAATTACCATGACATCATAAGATGGCTGGTTGCTTACTAATAATTTATCTTCACGGTCATAAATATGGCCACGTTGCGGATAATCGTAAACTCTTTTTACCGCATTGCTTTCAGATAATCCCAAAAAAGAATCATCTAGGACCTGTAGATAAAGCAGGCGACCAGTAAAGGCAAAGCCAGAAAGTAGAACAACGGTAAATAGAAGTAATTTCCTCATTTGCGTTTAACGCTGAATAGGGTTATAAAAATCAGACATAAAATTAGGGTGAATATGCTGCTGAATAACGTCTTTTTAAAGATATAAAGTATATCAGAAACGTTAAAGGTCTCCAGAAGAAATAATACGAAATGATGTATTAAAACCAAAATCGTGATGTAAATAAAACGCTCTGTAAAAGAGATGTTTGCAATACGTATGGTATTGTATTCGTATGCAACACCAAAAACGGATCGTAGAACCCACGGTCTGGAATACGCCATTACCAGACTTGCCGCCGCGTGCATTCCCCCACTGTTGCTAAACATGTCAAGAGTAATGCCAAGAAGAAAACTTAACGCAATAAGCAGCGCCCTGTTGTCACCTATAGGAAATAACAGAATAAAAAGTACGTAGGGATACGGATTTATGAATCCCAAAAAGTTGATGTGGTTAAAAATAAGTACCTGAGCAATTATTAGCAAGATGAAGCGCAGGGTATTTCTTGTAAATTCAGTGTTCATCGCTGGTCTGCTCTTCTAGGATTTCAATTTCTTTGCGATCCAGGTTTTTGATTATATAAACATGGCCAATATTTGTCATGTCATTGAATAATTTAATATTTATTGTATAATAATTTTCACTGGCATCCAGTTGAAAACTACTTACGGTACCTATTCCTATCCCTTCGGGGAAAATAGTGCTCATACCACCTGTAACAACCGTATCTCCTTTTGCAACTGGCGCTTTTTCCTGAACATCTACTAGTTTTACAATATTGGGATCTTTACCGTCCCATTCTAAAATCCCAAAGTGGCCGCTCTTTTTAAGCTTGGCGTTGATCTGCGAGTTGCTGTTCAAAATACTCACCACGGTAGAGAATTTGGTTGAAACCTGATCGATCACTCCCACGATCCCTTTACTTGTGATGACCCCAAGATCTTTTATAATGCTATCACGCCTGCCAGCCCTTAAGGTTATAAAATTGTCGCGAAGTGCATAATTATTATTGATTACGCGAGCTTTAAAAAATTGATACGTACCGTCAAAGGTTATGGTATCTCTATTTACGGTAACAGAATCCATCGTATTGAACAGCTGCTGACGCAGAATTCTATTTTCTTCAAGCAATTGTTCATTATGAACCTTGAGGTTAAAATAGTCCGAAACATTACTGAGTGAGGTATAAACTCCACCGGAAAGAAAATTAGCCGAATTTACAAATTTACTCCTATGATAAGAGTGGGACTGTATGGTGAAAAATAACGAAAGAAGCAGCAGTAGAAAGAACAACAGAAAATTTCTATACTTGATTAAAATATTTAGTATTTGCTGCATGGATCATTCAGAACTTATAGGGGTTAGTAGAAAATGGCTAAGTTGATACATTTATCGCCCCATTTCCCTACTTATTTTAGTCGATTTCGCTACTGTTTTAGCCGATTTCTAACGGATTAAAATGTGCTGTAATTCAAATATGGGTTTTTATTTCCCATCATTATTTGATCAGAACACTCTTAAATTTCCCGAGATTTTTCAAACAGATTCCGGTACCGCGTACTACAGCACGCAATGGATCTTCGGCAATATAAACGGGAAGGTCTGTTTTTAATGACAAGCGCTTGTCAAGGCCACGAAGCATACTTCCGCCACCGGCGAGATAAATACCGGTATTGTAAATGTCTGCAGCGAGTTCTGGCGGAGTCTGTGATAAGGTCTCCATGACCGCATCTTCAATACGTAAAATTGATTTGTCAAGGGCTTTCGCGATTTCCCTAAAGGAAATTTGAACTTGTTTTGGTTTACCGGTTAGAAGGTCACGGCCTTGTACACTCATATCTTCGGGCGGAGTATCCAGGTCTTCTGTGGCTGCTCCTATCTGGATCTTTATTTTTTCTGCAGTGCGCTCGCCCACATATAGATTATGCTGGGTGCGCATGTAATAGATAATGTCGTTAGTGAACACATCTCCTGCAATCTTGATCGATTTATCACAAACAATTCCGCCAAGGGCAATCACAGCAATTTCGGTTGTTCCACCTCCTATATCTACGATCATGTTCCCTTTGGGCTGCATGATATCCACACCAATCCCTATTGCCGCGGCCATGGGTTCATGAATTAGATATACATCTTTACCATTGACGCGCTCGCAACTTTCTTTTACCGCGCGCATTTCTACTTCTGTAATACCAGAAGGAATACAAACGACCATGCGCAAAGCAGGGGGGAAGAGTTTCTTTTTTAAGGCAGGAATTTCTTTGATAAACATGCTTATCATCTGCTCGCTGGCGTCAAAATCAGCAATAACCCCATCTTTTAATGGCCTTATGGTTTTTATATTTTCGTGCGTTTTTCCCTGCATCATGGCAGCTTCCTTCCCGGCGGCAATAATCTTATTGGTCGTTCGGTCACGTGCCACTATTGAAGGGCTGTCAACAACTACTTTGCCGTTGTGTATTATAAGGGTATTTGCGGTACCCAGGTCTATTGCAATTTCTTCGGTGAGGAAGTCAAAAAAGCCCATAAGCTGTGAAGGGGATTGAGGTTTACGCTAAATTTTTCTATTGCCTAAATATAGTTAAAATAAATGCATTTTAATGTTTAAAATGACGTGTTCCAGTCATGACCATAGCAATTTTATGCGCATTGCAATAATCTATGCTTAGTTGGTCTTTTATAGAACCACCAGGTTGAATAACCGCAGTGATTCCAGCATTGCCAGCAATTTCCACACAATCAGGAAACGGAAAGAATGCATCGCTCGCCAGTACCGCTCCTTGTAGGTCAAATTTAAAGGAAACAGCTTTGTCTAGCGCTTGCTTCAATGCATCTACGCGCGAGGTTTGCCCGGTACCGCTTGCATATAATTGTCCGTTTTTCACAAGCACAATAGTATTCGATTTGGTATGCTTGCATATTTTTGAGGCAAACAATAAATCTTTTAACTCGTTTTCGCCTGGTTTATTGCCGGTCACGAAATCAAGGTCTTCGTTTTTATCGGTTTTATTGTCTTTATCCTGCACAAGTACACCATTTAAGCAGCTGCGCACCAGATTTTGGGGCAGTTTTACCTGTTTTTGAGCTAAAAGCACCCGATTTTTCTTCCCTTTTAAAATTTCCAACGCTTCCGCGGAAAAGGACGGAGCGATGACCACTTCGCAAAACAGTTTGTGAATTTCTTGAGCAGTTTGCGCATCAATTTCTGTGTTGCAGATCAAAACCCCGCCAAAGGCTGAAACAGGATCGCCGGCAAGTGCATCTATATACGCTTCATGTACCGTTTCTCGCTGGGCTAGACCACAGGCGTTGTTGTGTTTTAAAATGGCAAAAGTGGGCTTTTCAGCATTAAATTCGCCCATAAGATTTACCGCGGCGTCTACATCAAGAAGGTTGTTGTAGGATAGTTCTTTACCGTGCAGCTGATCAAAAATAGCATCAAAATCACCGTAAAAAGTGCCTTTTTGATGCGGATTTTCGCCATATCGAAGCGTTTTTGACTGCGTAATGCTCGATTTGTAAACTTGCTCATCTTCATTAAAATAATTGAAGATCGCAGTATCATAATGAGAGGAAACATTAAAGGCTTTGACAGCAAAACGTTTGCGGTCTGCAAGATTTGTGCTTCCGTTGTCCGCAGTTATTAATCGCAATACCTCCTCATAATCTTTAACAGAGGAAACGCATAGGGTTTCCTTGAAATTTTTCGCGGCGGCGCGAATTAGCGAAATTCCACCTATATCAATTTTTTCTACAATATCTTCTTCGGTCGCACCAGAAGCGACTGTTTTTTCAAAAGGATAGAGGTCTACGATCACAATATCTAACTGCGGAATCTCATAATCCTCCATTTCTTGCTGGTCTCCGGAATTTCCCTGTCTGTTTAAAATACCGCCAAAAATCTTGGGATGCAGTGTTTTTACGCGTCCTCCCAGTATAGAAGGATAGGAAGTAACGTCCTCTACGGCCTTGACCGGAATACCCAGACCTTTTATAAATTGCTCTGTACCTCCGGTAGAATAAAGGATGATGCCCAGTTCATGTAATTTTTTTATCAAAGGCTCGAGGCCTTCTTTATTGAATACTGAAATTAGGGCTGCCTTGGCCTGTATGGCGTTGCTCATGCGTGGTTTTTTTAATAAAGTGCAAAAGTATGCATTTAACCACTAAAAATTAAAGGCATTTCGCCGTATTTTATAACTTTAATCTGTAACGTTGGGCGGCTACTTGCGTCCTATCAATTGTATGGAAAACACAGCTGTATGTTAATTTACCTCAGGGTTTTAAAAGAAAGTCTTTCGTTTGCGATCAATGCACTACGTAACAATATATTGCGCACCATGTTATCACTTCTGGGCGTGACCATAGGTATTTTTAGCATTATCGGAGTTCTTGCTGCTGTAGATTCGCTCAAAGCGGAGATCAAAGGCAGTCTTTCTTCGTTAGACAACAGTACCATGATTTTAATGCGATTTTCCTTTGGGCCTTCTGAGATTCCGCAGTGGAAAAGGGAGCAGTTTCCAGATGTTACTTATGATGAATACCAGTTTATAAAACGGGAAGTTCCTAATGTGGAAGCAGCCAGTTTTCAGTTGAATGTGGGCGCAGAGACCGTAAAATATCGGGATAAAATTGTGACTGGGGTAGGTATAGGCTCCGTTTCAGAGGGTTATTATGATATAGAGGCACTCCAATTTGCTGAAGGTCGCTTTTTTAATGAATCTGAAGCGAATAGTGCGGCTCCCGTAGCGGTTTTGGGCGACGAGATTGCTGAAGGTTTGTTTGGAAATAGTGACCCCATTGGTAAAGAAATTAGGCTATATGGGCAGCGTTTTACCGTTATTGGCGCATTAGAGAAAGAAGGCAGCAGCCTTTTTGGCCCTTCTAAAGATGGTCAAATTATTATACCGGTAAATGTGGTAAGGCGTATATATGGAAGCAATAAAAACGCAGCTTTCCCTTCTATTGTAATCAAACCCGAAGCTAATATTGACCTGGTTGAATTTAGCGCTGTGCTTGCGCAACGTCTACGCCAATTTAGAGGCTTAAAACCCGGCGAGGGGGATAATTTTTTCATTAATAAATTGCAAGGTTTTGCTGATTTTATTGACAATATTACCGGTACCATGTCTACTATAGGTGGTTTTATAGGTCTGTTTTCATTATTGGTGGGTGGTTTTGGCATCGCAAACATCATGTTTGTGAGCGTAAAGGAGCGCACTAATTTAATTGGAATTCAAAAAGCGCTGGGCGCGAAAAACCGATTTATCCTTCTGCAGTTTCTATTTGAATCGATCATACTTGCAATTCTTGGCGGACTTATAGGCTTATTTTTGGTCTGGATAATTACTTTTATTGCTTCCCAATTCACAGGTGATTTTGAATTTATTCTTTCGCTAAAGAATATTTTTTACGGTATGGCCTCTTCTGTCGTCATAGGAATTATTGCAGGCATAGTTCCTGCAGTAATGGCTTCACGCTTAGATCCGGTGGAGGCAATTAGGACTGGGATGTAACCCCCCCCTAACCCCCGAAGGGGGAATTGGCAGTGTAAAAAATACAGATAATATGTCAGAGTGAACGCTCCCCCTTCGGGGGCTGAGGGGAAAGCATTCCTGCAACCTCTTCATTAACCCATTCCAGAAAGCGCTCGTCCTCTTCGGTAAAAGGATCTGGTGTGTTGGAGTCTATATCTATTTGTCCCACGTTTTCCCCATTCACGAATAAGGGTACTACAATTTCAGATTTTACTTCAATGCTGCAGGCGATATAATTATCTTGAGCGGTCACGTCTGGCACCACAAAATTTTGGTTAGAAACGGCTACCTGACCGCAAATACCACGGCCAAAAGGAATTACCGTGTGATCTGTAGGTTTTCCAGCAAATTTCCTAAGCAGAAGTTCAGCTTTATCTCCATTTTTAAAGTAAAAACCCACCCAGTTATAGTGGACAATATTTTCTTTAAGTAGATCACAAATTTTTTGTAAGCGATCATCCACATTAAGTTTATCATCTGCTAAAATTGTTGATAATTCTGGTTTTAATGCTTTAAATGTCATTTTTGCGTATTTTTAGGGTTTTAAAACCCATTATCTTGATAGAATTAATCGGCAAATATAAGTCGGTACTTTGGTTTATCCTTACCTTTTTAGGTACCTATATTGTGTTAACCTTACTTTATAGTTGGTATCTGCAACACGCGGATGGACAGCTGTATTATCCTGATTTTATCACTCACAGGGTAGCCCAGCAATGTAATTGGTTCTTAAATATACTCGGTTATAAGGCGCAAATACTACCACATCCAGATGAGGCCGCTATGAAACTGATATTAAACGATCAGTTCTTGGCACGGGTAGTGGAGGGATGCAATAGCGTAAGTGTTATTATACTTTTTTGGTCATTCGTGCTGTCATTTTACAACGGTTTTAAAAAAACACTCCTTTTTATCATTCTGGGAAGTGTCGGGATTTATGTGATCAATATTTTTAGGATTGCACTTTTAGTTGTAGCTATTTATAAGTATCCTCAGTATACAGAATTTCTGCATAGCATTATTTTTCCCGCAATCATTTATGGCTTTGTATTTTTATTATGGCTTTACTGGATCAGTATTTTTAACGCAAAAAATCATGAGTAAACTGCTTAAAATCGGCATTATTTTGCTCTTGTTTATGGCGCTTTCCATGATTCGTTTTTTTGAAGAAAGTCTTTTCTACGATCCATTACTTGCCTATTTTAAAGGAGGATATCTAGAAGAAAATAAGTTGCCAACACTTCAACTTTGGAAACTTCTGGTTTCCATAAGTTTTCGATTTTGGCTTAATACGGTGATTTCACTAGTAGTTCTTTATGTTGCTTTTGAAGAAATTGAAGTTGTGAAATTTTCTATCTTATTTTACGCAATAGCATACATTATACTTCTTGGCGTCTATTTTTACCTTCTTTTACACTATGATCCAAGTCAATACCTTTCTCTTTTTTACGTGCGGCGGTTTTTGATACAGCCCTTATTTGTGATTCTGTTGTTACCGGCGTTTTATTATCAAAGCCAGATAAAAAAATAGGTTCGTATATTTGCGCAAAAATAAACATAAGATGAAAAAAATACTCGTTTATGCTACGGCTGTACTTTTTTTGGCCTGTGGCGAAAAAAAGACCGAAAATAAATCTACAGAGCCAGTTCTGGGAGTCGATACGCTTTCGGAAAAGAAAGAGGCTCAGCAACATATTTCTGCCGAAAGAAACGCAATTATAGATGATGTGGTTACCGCTTCTGTCTATGATAAGTACAACAAAATTAAAACAGCTCTTGTCAATTCTGATCCGAAAAGTGCTAAAATGGTTGCTGTAGAACTGATTAAATCTGCTGGGCCAGAACTTGAAACTACCGGTCTGCGTGAAAGTCTTTCGATATTGGCTAATACCCAAAACATTGATGAACAGCGAAAGAGCTTTTCCGCTTTTACAGTTGTGATGAAAAATATGCTGGAAGGTAAAATATCATCAGGAACCATTTATTATGATTATTGTCCCATGGCTTTTAATGGAAAAGGCGGCTACTGGCTTTCAAATGAAGAGCAAATCCAAAATCCTTATTTTGGCGATAAGATGCTAAACTGCGGTACTGTAGAGGAGAAGTTGGAGTAAGTCTAAGGAGGTTTATGCTTAGTGAATTTTGAAATAATTAAAAAATCCCTTTGTCCATCGAAGAGGGCGGGCACCTCCCCTTGAATCCCGATAGTTATCGGGAAGGGGAGGAGTCAAAAATGGCGTTCCTATTTATCTAATGACTCCATAAAATTATAAGCGAAAACCCCTATTTTACCCTAAAAACAGCAGCCTTTTAGGGTAAAATAGGGGTTTTATGATTGTTTAATGACAATTAAAGGAGGAATCATTGAAATCATATTTATGTTACCATAAGTTCATAGATTTTGTTTTATGTAGCAAAAAGATAAAACAATATTCATTTTATCCAACCTGATAAATAATAGATTTAAAGTCAAATTAGAACACAAAAAAACCACTTCAACTCAATGAAGTGGTTTTTTTTTAAAACTCTGAACTTTTAACTCAGAACTTGACTTACATCATGCCTGGCATGCCGCCGCCCATTCCTCCGGGCATTTGTCCACCTCCACCTGCATTTTCTTCAGGGAAGTCAAACAGGGCACATTCTGTAGTAAGGATCATTCCAGCAACAGAAGCCGCGTTTTCAAGAGCGATTCTAGTCACTTTTTTAGGATCGATAATTCCTGCTTTCAGCATATCTACATAGGTTTCTGTTTTTGCATCATAACCAAAGTTTTCTTTACCTTCAGTTACTTTTGCAATAACAACAGAACCTTCACCACCTGCGTTAGCTACGATTGTACGTAATGGTGCTTCTATCGCTTTAAAAACGATTTGAACTCCAGTAGACTCGTCCATGTTTACAGTTTCAATGTTTGCAAGTACTTTTTTTGCACGTACATAAGCAACACCACCACCAGCAACGATTCCTTCTTCTACCGCTGCGCGGGTTGCATGAAGTGCATCGTCTACACGGTCTTTTTTCTCTTTCATTTCTACTTCAGAAGCAGCACCTACATAAAGTACGGCAACACCACCAGCTAATTTAGCGAGACGTTCCTGTAGTTTCTCACGATCATAATCACTTGTAGTGGTTTCGATCTGAGATTTAATTTGATTGACACGGCCTTTGATATCTTCTTTTTTACCAGCTCCGTTAATAAGAGTGGTCGTGTCTTTATCTAAAGTTACAGTCTCTGCAGTACCAAGCATGTCAATTGTAGTATTCTCTAAAGAAAAACCACGCTCTTCACTTATTACGGTACCACCGGTTAAAATAGCGATATCTTCAAGCATTGCTTTACGACGGTCACCAAAACCTGGAGCTTTTACCGCTGCGATTTTAAGTGCGCCACGTAATTTATTTACTACCAGAGTAGCAAGAGCTTCACCATCAACATCTTCTGCGATGATAAGCAATGGCTTACCTGATTGTGCAACGGGCTCTAATACAGGAAGTAAATCTTTCATAGAAGAAATCTTCTTGTCATAAAGTAAGATATAAGGATTCTCCAATTCGGTTTGCATTTTTTCGCTATCGGTAACGAAATAAGGAGAAAGATATCCGCGGTCAAACTGCATTCCTTCTACAACGTCTACATATGTATCCGTTCCTTTTGCTTCTTCTACGGTGATTACACCTTCTTTACCTACTTTACCGAAAGCTGTTGCGATCAAATCACCAATAACGTCATCATTGTTGGCTGAGATCGAAGCTACTTGCTTAATTTTTTCTGAAGAATTGCCAACTTCTATCGCTTGCTCTTCAAGGTTTTTGGTAATTGCAGCAACTGCTTTATCAATACCTCGCTTTAAATCCATTGGGTTTGCACCAGCAGCTACGTTTTTAAGACCTTCGGTCACGATTGCTTGAGCAAGAACAGTTGCAGTGGTCGTACCATCACCAGCAAGATCACTGGTTTTAGATGCAACTTCCTTAACCATTTGCGCACCCATGTTCTCTAATGGGTCTTTTAATTCAATTTCTTTTGCAACACTTACACCATCCTTAGTTACTTGTGGTGCACCAAATGATTTACTGATAATCACATTACGACCTTTAGGTCCCAATGTTACTTTTACTGCATTTGCTAACGCATCAACACCACGTTTAATACCGTCACGCGCTTTAATATCAAATTGTATATCCTTTGCCATTATTTTGATTTGTTTTATTTCCGCTTTGCGGAAGTTTCTTAAAATATGATTTGCTTAATTAGAAATAACCTTCAAATTTAGATTACGGCCAAAATATCTTCTTCACGCATGATCAAATAATCTGTACCTTCTAATTTAAGTTCGGTACCGGAGTATTTACCATACAAAACGGTATCACCTTCTTTAACGGTCATGTCATAATCTTTTTTACCGCTCCCCACTGCTATTACTTTTCCACGTTGTGGTTTTTCTTTAGCGGTGTCAGGAATATATAATCCT
>JBBPYO010000035.1:0-9663 GCA_038199845.1 Flavobacteriales bacterium | reverse complement strand
TCGCGGTAGAAAAACGAGTGGAGGCCCCTCGGGCACCAGTTGGTTTATATTTATCTATAATAGTGGTAGATTCTGCATTTATGGTATGTGAAGGCACATTGTTGACCTGTGTATCCACATCGGGATCACCAACGCTCACGGTAACTTGATAGGTTCCGTTAGGCAGTTCTATTTCCCATTTTGCATCTGGTAAATAGGCGTTGGAAGCATCGGTAGAAAAGCTTCCATATTGCATATGTATTAAAGTGTTTTGCAGAACAGAAACATTACTAGCGCCTCTGTTTCGGGCATTTAAACCCAAGTTTGCCGGGGTGTCGTCACTTGCATTGAGCCAACCGTAATTTAAACCATTACCTCTGTTGCCAAAGGCATTTCCACTATCTTTTATATATCCCTTGGGCGCGGCAGTTGCGGCATCTGAAAAATTGATTTTAAAGCTTTCCACTTGGTCAGTGGCAGGTTCTATATTGCGAACCAATAATACCAAGTCTTGATAGTCAAAACCGCTTATATGTTCTTCTGTAGCAATTATGTACGCGTTTTCTTCCCCAGGTAATTTATAGACTCTTACGTGATGTGGGATTGCTTCTGAAAAGGTATTAAGTGCGTCTTCGCTATATAGCACCCTGTTATTAAAAAAGGGCCATTTGCTGTAAAATCCAAAGTTTTTTAGAGAAGGATTGAACGTGAGATTACCGCTTACTGAAGGATTGAGACGCTGGCCATTACCATTAACATTGGTAATCTGCGCAAGTTCATTGGTTTCCGCCGTATTTCCACTTGTATACCAGCCAAATGCTACAACAGGATTGCTGTCTTCTGGACCAAAGGTACTTAGTACTTCTATAGTTACGGGTTGTTCATTTGCCTTTTTGAAGGATTGAACATCTATTTCATCTCCTATAAGGGAATTATAAGTTGATCCATTAGGTAAATCTATAGGATTGGTATTACTATTGGTATCACCAACATTAATTACACCAGCACCTAATTGTGTATCCAATACCCATTGTAACGACGGCTCATTAATGCCGCCAACACCTGTTTTGCCTAGACCTTTTAGCGGGATAGAAACCGACACCGTATTTGTAGCCGAGAACGTGGCAGTTGCAAATTTTGGCCCATTTGTGGCGGGGTCAAATGAGACGGTGAAATTAGTTGATTGACCAGTTCCAAGAGTTGCGGGTAAATTATCAATGGTAAACTGTTGTGCTGCATCCCCAGTAATCTGAGCTTTGAGGTTAAACAAAACCGAATTTCCTGTGTTGGTTAAGATAAATTGTCTTGTTGCAGTAGCATTGCCCTGCGTTATAGCATCGACTACGAATTTATCATTATTTAAGCTTATAATAGGCCTAAGCGCAACAGGTGAAACATTTTCAAGAACATACATATAATCTTGATAATCTCCGTTTGTTGCGTCTTCAAAGGTTACCAGGTAGCTATTTTCGACTATATTGCCCTTTCTGTCTTTATAAGGATAGGTACGAACCCGACGTAAGGTTCCATCGCCATTTAATCCATCTTCTGTATAATTGAATCGATCGAATGTGTTGGAATACACATAAATACCAAATTCAGCATTGCCAGAATCAAAAATCATATTGCCAGAAGCAAGAGGAGGGAAGAGCCGCTGCGCATTAACAAGGCCGTTGGCCAGTATGCCAACTTCATTTTTAATTATCTCGCCGCCGTTAGTAGTATACCATCCAAAAGGTAAAATCTCTTGTGGAGAATATCTCCCAACTGAAGTTATCCTTACAGGACCACTGTTAGCTTTTTCCCATTTTTGAACAAATACTTCATCACCCTTTAATACGGTTTCAGTACCATCTGCAAGAGTCGTCCATCCTACATTTATACCTATGCCAAGTGTATTTACCACTGCCTGCAAGGTAGGTTCGGCCAAGTCCTCAAGACCAGATTTTTTAAGTGCGTAAAGTCCAATGATCTGGTTGGGATTGTTTGTGGCATTACTTATAATCGTTAATTGCGCATCCTGATAACCAAGATTATTACTGGACAGTTCTGGTGCATATGTAACGTCAAAAGTTCTTGATGCTCCAGGTACAATAGGCTGATTTATTCCTGCGGAAACTGGATTGAACTGTGAACCATAATTACCCGTGATGTTTAAATCAGTAATTACAAGGGCAGCACTACCGGTATTGGTAACTATAAATTGTTTTGTGTCGGTTTGGTTCGCTTGATTATTAGTGACGGTTTCAAAGATAAGTTCGTCTAAATTCGTACTTATAGTAGGGCTCGATGTATTCTCAGTAATGGTTAAACTAATTGATATTTGCGCACTGGCGTACCCCATATTTGATTGATCAATAGCAAAAACAGTGGTGCTATAAGTTCCAGGAAGCAAGTTTTGTTTTATTCCAAAACTAAGTGTTCCCAGTGCTGGATTTGTGGGCAGGATGAGCCAATTTGAAGAATTGGGATCGTCACTAAGTGTAAAAGAGGGCGAACCTTCACTGGAAGATAATGTTACGGTCTGGCTTGCAATTGAAGTACCCTGTTGACCACTAAAAGATAGGCTGGTTTTGGAAAAGTTGAGACTTCGTGCTTCCTGAGCATTGTTTAAATAAGAAGCTTTGTTATTATTAGTTAAGAATGTATTTTTGAAAGAAACTTCCGTCCCATAGTTATATGACGTTCCTAAGGCAAATAAAAGACAAAAAAGAAGCGCTGTTTTTCGATTAAATATATTGATAACACGGTTTTTGATAATCATGGGCCAGTAATAATATGTTTGGGTGTCGTTTCCATAGGATTTATACGCAATGATCCATCTTATGGATTTTAAATTTATCTTAACGTGTAACCTAAATAAAATAGAGGCGGGGAACTACATGTAAAAATAAATTTGTATTTTTTAAAATAATTGCCAAATGTAAGCCATTAAATCCTTAAAGTATGTGCGTGAGCTTTTTTTTCGATTAATTGCCATTAATTGCATCTATATTTCAATAAACTACGTTTTCTTAAGCTTAAGTGTTCTCTTTACAAGATGAAAATGTCTAAACTAAGTTATTGTTTGTAAGAAAAATACTATATATTTTTTCTGTTTTCAAATCCATTTTACATTAAAGAACAAAGGATACAATACCTTGTTGATGTGAGTTGCTAAAAATCTTCCTAATTGACATATTAATTGAGTTTAATTAGATTAAATACACAATTTTTTGATTGTTTTTTAAAGTATTTTTACTTCGATTATAAGTCAATTTGAAATTTTTTAGATCAAAAAAGAATCTAATATTACCTTTTTTTTAGAGAATAATCTTATTAATTTTAATTAACCAGGTGGTGCTTTCGGTTTGTTTATCATTTCAATATTTAGAGTTGATATCTTCCATAATATTTCCACCGAAAGCCTTATTTTGCAGACTTCTTATAAGTGTACATTTATCATCCTCAATAAAATGAATTTTTAATGAATATATTAATAACCTCTGCCGGAAAAAGAGTCTCTTTAGTTAAAATTTTCAAGACCGAGGCAATAAAAAATGATATCAATGCAAACATATTGGCGACAGATGCTAATCCTGATCTTTCGGCGGCTTGTCAAGTTGCAGATGCCGCTTTTAAAGTACCGCGCGTAAGTGATCCAAATTATGTACAGCTACTGCTTGATATTTGTACAAATAACGATATAAAACTTATAGTACCTACAATAGATACAGAGCTCATGATTCTTGCAGAGCATAAAAGTACTTTTGAAGATGCGGGAATAATACCAGTAATATCGGATAAGGCGTTTATTGATAAGTGTCGGGATAAGCGTGTAATACATGATTTCTTCAATAAAAAGGGTATTTGTGTGGCCAAAGAATTCAAAAAGGACGCTTATACATTACCAATGTTTATAAAACCCTCTGATGGGAGTAGGAGTGAGGACACTTTTTTGATCAAGGATGAAATAGCTATGCGGGAACGCTTCTTTAAAGAAGAACGCTTCATGTTTTTAGAATATATCTCACCTGAATTATTTGATGAGTATACTTGTGATCTCTATTATGATCACAGTGGTATTTTACGTTGTGCAGTGCCACGTAAACGCATTGAGGTGCGTGATGGTGAAGTAAACAAAGGCCTGACCGAACGAAACATGCTAGTTGATTATATTAAAGAGAAAATGGGTCACGTTGAGGGTGCTCGCGGATGTTTGACCGTACAGTTTTTTAAGGAAAAAAAGGGTAACCGTGTTGTGGGCATAGAGGTTAATCCACGTTTTGGTGGTGGGTATCCATTATCCTATCTCGCAGGGGCAAATTTTCCAAAATGGATTATAGAAGAATATCTTTTGAACAAAGAAATTCCCGATAGTTTTGATTCTTGGGAAAGTAACCTGCTCATGTTGCGTTACGATAATGAAATACTTGTACATGACTTTAAACATTGATCCAACCACAACTGTGGTTTTTGACCTGGATGATACTTTATATAAAGAAATAGATTATCTGAAATCTGCATATTCTGAAATCGCCCAGCATGTAGATGTAACTGATTGGCCTGCTACCTACGCACTCATGTTTGCCCTATACCGGGAGAAAAAAAATGTTTTTGATCATATTTCTAAAGAGTTTAAGGTTGATAAAGAGAGCCTAATAACTATTTATAGGAACCACAATCCGGACATCGCTTTGCAAGCGGAAACAAAATTTCTATTAAATCATATTAAGTTAAAGGGAGCAAATATAACGTTGCTAACTGATGGAAGGTCCATTACACAGCGCAATAAAGCAAAGGCTCTGGGACTGGAATCCTGGATGGACAAAGTATTTATATCGGAAGAATTGGGAAGCGAAAAACCTGCTGAAAATAACTTTAAAGCAGTAGAGGATCACTTTAAAACAACTACGTATTATTACATTGCAGACAATTTAAAAAAGGATTTCATTACTCCCAATAAACGAGGTTGGAAAACAATTGGACTTATTGATAACGGGCTTAATATTCACGTAGATTCGGCCAGTTATGCGCGCCCTGAAAACCGCCCACAACAGTTTATACTTCATCTGCGGGAGCTTTTTAGCTAAAATCCCTAAAAGTCCTTTAAAACGGTGTTTTTTAGTACTAAAACGGCTAAGAAAACTTCAAATATAGTTCACTAAATTATTAAAGGATCCATTATAAACTTCCAAATAAACGCTAGAACTAAAAAACGGTTGACATAATCCTATTAACTAGGACACAATGTCAACCGTTTTCTATAAGTATTTAAAATTGAGCTTTCGCTAATCTTTTTTACCGTAACCGTAGCCGTAGCCATAACCGTAACCACCTTCATAATCAGTATCGTTGAGCAGAACGGCCATATTACGAAGGCGTTTTTCTCTATAAAGTGATTCAGGAACTGGTAGTAAGCGTTTGTCCAGAAAATTGGAACGTACCACATAGATCACAACATCTGAGAATTTACTAATAAGTAAGGTATCTGTAACCAAATGTACAGGAGCAGTGTCTATGATAATGTAATCATAGTTGGCTCTTAAAAAATCTATAAGAACGCGCATCTTGGGACTTTCAAGTAATTCGGCCGGATTAGGCGGAATAGGACCAGAAGGTATAAGATCAAAATTCATATCCTTATTCAAATTACTTTGAATCATGTCTTCAGGTTGAATAGTACTGTCTGTAAGATACGATGTAAGTCCTATCGTATTTTTCTTCTGTGGCAAGTCAAATAATTCATGCAATTTGGGATCACGTAAATCTGCTCCCAATAGGACAACTCTTTTTGTAGGTCCCGACAGTGTTTTAGCCAAATTTGCAGATATAAAAGTTTTTCCTTCACCGGCAATCGTAGAAGTCAAGAAAATAACTTTGCCTTTTTCCGCGGTGCTCCCCGCCATCAAGAAATTAAGATTCGTCTTTAATATCCTGAAAGATTCGGCTAAAGGCGACCTATCATTACTAGAAACCAGTCCTCCTCTAGAGCGTCGTTTAGCCCTAGGAATATCACCGATTATGGGTGTGCTGAGTACTCTTTCAAGATCTTCGCGCGATTTCACCTTTACATTAAGCATTCCGCCTATATAAATAAGCAGAAAGGGGATAAATAAAGCCATTACTACAGCTCCACCGTAAATTACATTTCGAGGAGGTGATATCGAACCTGAACGCGTAACAATTGCAGGATCTATAATTTTTGCATTAGGTGAAGGTACACCGCTTGAGATTTCGGCTTCTTCCCGTTTTTGCAGGAGATACACATAAATCTGTTCTTTCACACTAGACTGTCGTTCGATCTCATTTAATGCCTGCTGTTGTTGTGGCGCGGAATAAATCTTACTGCTATACCCTTGATTTTGAGTCTGTAAGCTACTCAGTCTGATATTTGTGGATTGTTCTAAATTGCTCAGACTTGAAAGCAAAGAAGATTTTAAGGCACTCAGCTGTTGGTCTAAATTAATAATATTGGGATTTTGCTCCGTTGCACCTTCCAGTAAACGATCTCTTGTAAGCACTAATTGATTGTAACGCTCTATAATACTATTTACAGTAGGATCTGAAAAACCTAAACTTCCCGGGATGATTCGATAGTTGTTGCCCTGAGTTGAGATGGTATTTCTAATACCGGAAATAATTGTTAATTCGGTACTCATTGATGCAATTTCCTTGCTAGTCTGCAGGTTACTTTCTGCCATACGCTGCGCTTGAGAATTGATGTCAACCCCTAGACCTCGACTGGCTTTAAACTGTGCAGCATCTGTATCTACGGCAGACAGATCTGATGTGATCAGTGCGATCCTATCATTAATAAAAGATGCCGTTTTTGATGCAACTTCTTTATTGTTTTGTACGGTTATATTGTTATAGGTTCTTATAAGCGTATTCACGAGATCCCTGGCTTTTTCTTCCACAGGATCACTCATGGAAATTCTCAATACCGACGGACTTTTTTCGACAAGTGCGATATTGATCTTATTTCTGTAATTTTCAGAAACGGTTAATAATGGAAGTACACGAATTTCTATTTCTTTACCAATGTAATTTTCAATATTGGCAGCGGCAGGCGTTAAAATAATATCACCAAGTTCAGTAGTGATTTTTTTGCCAAAAGAGTGAATTTTTCCCTTTTCATCGCTTTTATTAGCCAGTTCGAACTTTGTCTTTGACCGGATCTTTATATGAAATATTTTTGACTTCTTATAAATAAGGGAATCTGAGGCAAGAAAATTTATTTTTATAATCCCTTCTGGATAATTTTCGGTTTTGATAACACTACCCTCACTAAAATGCTGAACGTTTAGATTCAGTTTTTTAACAACCTCATTCATTATAGAACGGGATCTAATGATTTGAACTTCGTTCTCGATCTTGCTCTGTCCTTGATCTGTATAACCCAGATCTTGAAAAACAGCAAGTTCTGATGCTCCAGGACCATCTTCAGTATCTATAAGAATAGTTGAATAGACAGAATATTGAGGTATAGAATATCGTAAATAGACATGAGCTAGACCACAAAAAATAATAAGACTTAGTATAAACCATGGCCACTTACGTAAATAGCTTAAAATTGCCTCTCTAAGATTTATGCTATATTCTTTAGTTTTGGCTGGTATAGGTACAGTTGTAGATTCTTTTAAGGGCATACAGCGTTAATTGCGTAATATTATATTAACTAAGGAAAGTAAGACACTGAAAATACTTAAAGAAATGCCTAAGACATTACTTCTACCTTCAGAGCTTTTTACTCTTGTTTCATTTGGTTCTATGTAAACCACGTCGTTTTGTTCGAGAAAATATCCTTGAGAACTTGCTATACTTGGTGAGGTGATGTCTAATCTAAATTCCTTGACGACATCTCCCACTTCTCTCCTCACTAAAATATTCTCACGTTTTCCTGTAATGGTCATATCACCAGCAAGACCTAGTGCTTCAACCACAGTTACGCGCTCATTCGGTACGAGGTAGACGCCTGGCTTAGCAACTTCGCCTAGAACTGTAATCTGGAAGTTAGTAATTCTCAGGCTCACAATTGGGTTTTTAATATATGTTTTAAGTTCTTTCGACAGCATTTTTTTTGCTTCTATTCTCGTAAGACCACTTAATTGTAAAGTTCCTAAAATTGGAAATTCAATATTTCCTTCATTATCTATAAGATATGTACCGGGGCGACTTTGTGTATTATTATCCAATTCGCTACTTGTAGTTCCTGAAGCTCCTACCTCAATACTCTGACCTAAATTGAACATCATCGCAGAACCTGGTACAGGAGAGGAGATTAATATGCTGATGAGATCATTAGGTTTGAAGACAGGTTCGGTTGCCGCGATTACTAATTCTGAATTTGAATTATCATAACCTGGATCTTGAAAATATACTACATCTTCTGGAATTGTTCTGCACGAAAATAAAAGCACTGCACAAATACTACATAGCAATACTTTAGGACCAAATAGTTTTTTTATCATGATTGATGGGGTTGATTTTAGAAGCGGGAAATTAGGGTTTAATTATGATTCTAGGAAATTAAAGTTTTTTCAATTGTTTTTCCGCTTGGCCCCCTTAGAGTATTGTTTCTTTTATGATCCAATAATTCGTATTCAGAATTCTTAGAAATATATTCAGGCACAATCTCCTTTAATTTGCTAACGATTACATTTTTATCCATAGAAAAAGAATCAATAATACATAGATCATTAATTTTTTCTTTAAGGGATTTGCAATCTATTTCAGCAAATTTACTCTTCATTATTTTCTTATGATGCGTCGGCAAAGTTCCTTCATCATTCGCAAGAAGCTCCTCATATAATTTTTCTCCTGGTCTTAAGCCCACAAACTCAATATTTATATCATCTGGATATCTTAAACCAGAAAGGTTTATCATTTTTTTGGCGAGATCCACAATTTTTACAGATTCCCCCATGTCAAAGATAAATATTTCACCGCCTTCGCCCATGGTAGCAGCCTCAATAACTAATTGGGATGCTTCGGGAATAGTCATAAAGAACCGCGTTACTTCGGGATGAGTAACGGTAAGAGGTCCCCCATTATTTATCTGTTTTTTAAATAGAGGAATTACAGACCCATTAGATCCCAATACATTACCAAAACGCGTGGTGATAAATTTAGTCTGAGACTCTACCTGCATGCATTTGAGATACATTTCAGCAACCCGTTTTGTAGCACCCATTACATTTGTGGGATTAACTGCTTTATCCGTTGATACCAAAACAAACTTTTGAATATTAAACTTTACAGAAAGATTTGCAAGGTTACGAGTTCCCAGTACATTTATTTTAACAGCTTCTGAAGGGTTTGCCTCCATAAGTGGTACGTGTTTATAAGCGGCTGCATGAAAAAGTAAATTAGGTACAGAATCCTGAAAAATAACGTTCATGCGCTCATAATCTCGAATATCTGCAACAATTGCCACGAAATTTGTAATATTTTTCTGTTTAAGTTCCTGTTGAAGGTCGTAAAGAGCAGATTCTGCTTGATCGATCAGTATAAGCTCTTTACATTTATAATGGGAAAGCTGTCTTACAATCTCACTTCCTATAGATCCCGCGGCACCAGTAACCATTACTGTTTTGTTGCTTAACTCTTCTTCAACTTGTATGTTGTCAAGTAAAATAGGAGCGCGATCCAGTAGATCCTCAATCTGTATTTCCTTGATTTGAGAAGCATTCAAGCTACCAT
>JBBPYO010000034.1:0-3754 GCA_038199845.1 Flavobacteriales bacterium | reverse complement strand
CGGTCTGACAGCGCCGATTATTATAACGAGCCTTACCGACCACAATATCACTTCTCCCCAGAAGCCCACTGGATGAACGACCCTAATGGACTTGTTTTTTACAACGGTATCTACCATTTATTTTATCAATATTATCCCGAAGATACGAAATGGGGACCCATGCACTGGGGCCACGCCACAAGTGATAACCTAAGGGAGTGGAAGCATAAACCAGTTGCGCTCAAACCGGATTCTCTGGGATATATTTTCTCAGGAAGTGCCGTTGTTGACCTTAAAAACACATCTGGTTTTGGCTCCGCCGAAAATCCGCCCATGGTTGCTATGTTTACATATCACAATGCCGAGATGGCCGAGGCGGGCCGTAAGGATTATCAGACCCAAGGTATTGCTTACAGCCTTGATGAAGGCGAGACCTGGACTAAATATGATGGCAACCCGGTAGTGCCTAATGAAGGACAGGGCATAGACTTTCGTGATCCTAAAATCTTCTGGCACGAGGATTCCAAAAAATGGATTCTTGTACTTGTAGCTGGTGATCACGCGCAGATCTATAATTCAACTGATCTTAAAAATTGGAAATATCTAAGCGATTTTGGTCAGAAAGCCGGAGCGCACGGCGGTGTTTGGGAATGTCCAGATCTTTTTCCACTCAAAACCGATGACGGCGAAGAAAAATGGGTGCTTCTCATCAGCATCAATCCCGGCGCGCCAAATGGTGGTTCTGGAACACAGTATTTCATAGGGGAATTTGACGGGGAAAAATTCAGCACAGATCAAAAAGATGAAAAATGGCTGGACTGGGGCCGGGATAATTATGCCGGAGTTACCTTTAACAATCTGCCCGAAGACCGGCGCATCTTTATAGGATGGATGAGCAACTGGAATTATGGCGAACAGACTCCCACAAAACCCTGGCGCAGCGCAATGACGCTTCCGCGGAAACTGCAACTCTATGAGAACGACGGTTATTTTTTGAGTAATTATCCCATGAAAGAGATTACTCAAACTCTAGATTATACCACCCCAGAAACCGAAGATCCTGTACGTATTGAAAACGAATGGCTGATGCAATCTCACATTCAATTTGATTTGCCAAAGCCACGTACAGATATGCGTATCATTTTCTCAAACAAAGCAAAAGACTCTTTATTTGTGGGTTATTCCAAAAAGCAAAATCAGTTTTATATAGACCGCACGCGGTCAGGAAAAAACGATTTTTCAGATAAATTCGCAGATCCTATAATGACCGCACCTGCAAAATTCGCTAATGGCGACGACACGTCCATTTCCATTTTCATGGATCAATCCTCTATAGAATTTTTTGTGGATGCCGGTACTACTGTAATGACCGCTCAGATTTTTCCTCAACAACCTTTTACAATAATGAACATTGAGTCAAAAGAAACTATAAAAAACCTTAAACTTGCACCTATTCCAAGTATCTGGAAATCCAATTAAACAACTAATAAAAGCAACCAATAAATGAAAGCAGTACAAAAATGGTCTATCGCGGTAGCGCTATCAGGCTTTTTGTTCGGATTTGACACCGTAGTGATCTCCGGCGCAAACCTCCCGATCAAAGAACTTTGGCAAACCTCTCCCCTTTTTCACGGTCTTTTTATAATGTCTATGGCCCTGTGGGGCACTGTTTTAGGTTCGCTCGGCGGTGGAATTCCATGTGATAAACTGGGTCGAAAAAACACTCTTATTTGGATAGGCGTACTATACTTTGTATCTGCATTAGGCTCTGCCCTGGCGCCAGATCCCTACACATTTTCATTTTTCAGGTTTATAGGTGGTGTGGGTGTTGGTGCTTCTTCAGTAGCTGCCCCAACCTATATCTCCGAAATTTCTTCTGCCAAAAACCGTGGAAAATTGGTCGCTTTATACCAGTTTAACCTCGTTTTGGGTATTTTAATAGCGTTTTTCAGCAATTATGCGCTTCAGGGTTTTCAGGGCGCAAATGACTGGCGCTGGATGCTGGGCGTGGAAGCGATCCCCGCATTGATTTACACAGTAATGGTGATGCAGGTAGCTAAAAGTCCACGATGGTTGCTTTATAAAAAGAACGCTGAACAACAGGCACTTGAAGTTCTAAATCAAATTTACGATCCCAAAGAAGCACGACAAAAGATTTTAGAAATCAAAGAAGATCTGGCCAATACAGCCAATGATGTAAAACTGTTTTCGCGTCGTTTTCGCAATCCTCTTATGCTGGCATTTTTAATTGCGTTTTTCAATCAACTATCAGGCATTAATTTTATTCTCTATTATGCTCCAGAAATACTGGAACGCGCAGGTCTAGCCGAGGGTGATTCGCTTTTAAGCTCAATTTCCATAGGAGTCATTAATTTGATTTTCACCTTTGTAGGTGTACGACTAATTGATAAATTAGGTCGTAGACAGCTTATGTACATTGGCTCTTTCGGTTATATTATAAGCCTGGTAGTGGTGGCTTGGAGTTTTTATAATGGTGCCAGTAGCGGAGTACTTCTAACGTTTATTCTTATATTTATCGCCTCTCATGCAGTGGGGCAGGGCGCGGTGATCTGGGTATTTATTTCTGAAATATTCCCTAATAAAGTTCGAGCTTATGGCCAGTCATGGGGTACGGGAACCCATTGGGTCTTTGCGGCTTTGATCACGCTGCTAACCCCCGTTTTTCTGGATTCCGATTCGGGGATTTTTAAAGACAACCCATGGCCTATTTTTGCGTTTTTTGCCTTTATGATGGTGTTACAATTATGTTTTGTAAAATACTTGATGCCAGAAACAAAGGGAATTTCGCTCGAAGAGCTGGAAAAGACTATTTTGAAGTAATTGAAAATTTATTTATTTTCAAGATTCGATCTGAAATTAAATTGTTAGAAATTAATTAGAACGTGGAAAAACAACTAAAAACTATTTGTTTTGGAGAGATCCTATGGGATAAATTTCCTGATGGAAAAGCACTGGGAGGGGCGCCATTAAACGTGGCGCTGCGCCTGCTTTCCCTGGGTGCGGAAAGCAGTATCATAAGCCGTCTGGGCAACGACGATCTGGCCGAAGAAACCAAAAAGGAACTTGATTCCTACGACATAGATCAAAGCCTTATTCAAACAGATGATACGCTAAAAACAGGGATCGTAGATGTAAAACTTGACCATTCTGGCTCTGCTTCTTATGTCATAGAAAAGCCAGTAGCTTGGGATGAAATCGCTCTTACCGAGAAGAATAAACAGCAAGTGACTGATAGTGACCTTTTTATTTTCGGTTCTCTGGCCTGCCGCAGCGAGACTTCTAAAAAAACTTTATACGAACTTATAAAACATGCTGGCACAACGGTTTTTGATGTAAACTTGCGGACGCCACATTATGATCTCAAACAGGTTATAGAACTCATAAAAATGGCGGATGTCATTAAAATGAATGATGACGAACTTAAGGAAATCTGTTCTTATCTTAAATTTGAGATGAATGACTTAAAAGAGGGCCTTATTTTTCTTAGTGATTTTGCTGGCGCAGAAACCTTATGTGTTACCCGCGGAAGCAAGGGAGCTATTCTTTTGCACGACGACAATATATATAGCTGCAATGGCTACCCGGCCAAAGTAATAGATACGGTGGGCGCCGGTGATTCTTTTTTAGCGGGATTGCTATTTCAGTTATTTTCAAATAATCACCCCGAACAGGCGCTTCATTTTGGCTGTGCACTTGGTGCTTTGGTAACCGGAAAAAAAGGAGCCAATGCAGGTATTAAACAAGAAGAGATTAT
>JBBPYO010000033.1:0-3376 GCA_038199845.1 Flavobacteriales bacterium | reverse complement strand
ATATTTTTCTATCACCAAAGCCACTCATGTTTTATAAGTGATATATACGTATTCTGAATTTTTATGGGTTTCGCAAATTGGCAAATAGTAAGATAAAAATTTAGTTTTGTTAAATTGACTTTAAACATCCACTCGGTTAGATATGCCTCTACTTGTATGCTTTAGCTAAAAACATTTGTAGAAATACATAAATCCATCAAATTTTAATAAAAGGGCGCGATATCATTCATAACTAATACGTTGGGCGAGGTTAAATCAAATGCCATTTTTCCAATATGTTAACACAACAACCCATCCTTCCCTTTTTGTCTAAGTTTGCACTTTGAAAGAAAAAATAAACATAAAAGCGAAAAGTACCCTTCTTCCATTTTTGGGACTGGCTTTATTGTTATTATTTTCACCGTGCAAGGTTAGAAATTATATTCAAGCAGAACTCGGTTTATCGCAAACCGAAGTTGCAAGTAAAAGTAAAACTACGTTTACTTCTGTAGGTTGTAGTGCGTTTGAGATTTCCGAAGCAACTTCTGCCCTAACAAAGTCAGGCATTCAAAGTGCACCCATTTTAGCAGAAAATAGTGCTGCGATTGCCTTCCGTAAAACTGTTTCTACACACAAATCCACAACTTTTCACACCACAAGAAATCTATTGATTTCTGTAGTTCCGCTCTATATTTTATATAAGAATTTCAAGGTTTATCTATAATTAGCTTTTTCTCAGAAGAATAAGTTACTCTGTTTACGGACAGGAATTTTATAAATTATAGATAAGTCAGAATGAAAAATATAAGTATTAAGAATGATGCCGGACTTTTAACGCTGGCAATACGATTGGTTTTGGGTTGGACCTATTTTTCCGCCTTTTGGAGAAGAACAATTTTAGCGGACAAACTTGATCCCGAAGTTGCGGGATATATTGGTGAAAAATTCAACCACTTCTTACCGCACGCACTAGGGATAAAACCCATTATTCAATATCTAGTAGAAAACCCGGATCTGTTATGGATAAATATGGTGATTTTTACCATAATTGAAGGTATTGTGGGCTTATTTATCATGTTTGGTCTGTTTACTCGGATTATGAGTGTCGGCGTGTTTTTTCTGGCCATGGGTATTCTGCTTAGCTCGGGATGGATAGGCACAACGTGTCTTGATGAATGGCAAATAGGCGTACTGGGCATAGCGACAGGTTTTGTTTTATTTCTTACTGGAAGCGGCAAATATTCATTGGACAACTATCTAATGAAAAACAATTTTGCCATCACAAATAAGAAATGGTTTCCGTGGATTGGCTCTGGAATCTTACCGATCAAAGAGCATATTTTCCCTAAAGTTGTTTTGATAGGTTCGCTGTTTGTCTTTGGAATGACGCTGATGACCAATCACGTATTTCATGGCGGATTGTGGGGAACGCTTCATAATAAATCTGTAAAACCGAAAATTGAAATAACGGAAAGTATCATTGACGACGACGTACTTTCTTTTGATGTATTTAGGACGGAAGGTGTAGACGTTTACGGTTCCTGGGTTATAGGTATAGGATTATATGATGCCCAAAACAACGAGGTTCTCGCGTATTCACAAGATGAATTGGCCGCTTTAAATGAATATAATATTGATAATTATTATGTTGCTAAAGTAAAACCAGGGAAACACAGCTTAATCGTGCCGCTGGGTGCAAAAGCAAAAATGAAACTGGATAAGCCGAAAATTGGAAGTTTACAAAACGGAAGTTATACTATCAGAATCACTGATATAAGTGGAGTTTTCTGGGAACAAGAAGTTATCAAAGAGTAATATAGAATTGTAAATAGTGTAGAAAGCAATAGCGGTAGATTTCAAATGTATACATTTATGGTCGATAAAAAGCCAAAAATAGAGATGCGAAATCCGCTGTTGCTTTTTTATTAATAGAAATATTTTTAACATTGCTCAACGCAGATAAAATATGGAATCCAAGCAATTTAAATCCTAACTTTCGCCACTTATATTGACCAAGACTATTGCAGAACATTTAGACATAACTTGCGGAATTCATTCGAAAGCGGTTATGTTAGAAAAAAGCAATATAAACAGTTCTTTCCATTAAACTTTTATTCAAAATTCAAGTCTACCTTAAATAACAGTTAAAGCAACATCATCTATGGCAAAACGAAAGACTCCATTCTCCTTTCAAGTTAGAGTTATTCACAGATATTTAGGGTATTTTTTATCAGGAATAATGTTTATGTACGCCGCAAGCGGGATTTTAATGATTTTTAGAAAAACCGACTTTTTGAAAAACGAAGTTCTTGTAGAAAGAAAACTTGAATCCGGTTTGACAAAGGACCAACTGATTCCAGAATTGAAATTGAAAGTTCCAATCGACAAAAAAGAAGGGGACATCTTATTTTTTAAAGGAGGTAATTATAACCAAAAAACAGGGATTGCCGCCGTAAAAAAAATGGAATTGCCTTTTATTCTACAGAAAATGGAAAACTTGCATAAAGCATCAACCAACAGTCCGCTGTATTTTTTGAACATCTTTTTTGGTTGCTCCTTATTGTTTTTCGTTTTATCCGCATTTTGGATGTATACTCCAAAAATGCCCATATTTAAGAAGGGAATGTATTTTGCAACGGCAGGAATTCTGCTCACCATTATTCTATTGTTTGTGTAAGAAATAAGAGCCCGAATCTTCATCGAGATGGATTTTTCAGTTCTAAGAAATCTCGGGAAAAAACAAATGATTTTGAATAAAGACTTCTCGATACTTTTTTCAATCCGCTCCCGCTCCTTTAAAAAAACTCGAAGTGACACGCGTTTAAAGAGCTAGATTCTCTTCAAATTAGAAAAAGCAATATAATTTTAACTATTTAATAAACAAATAGTTATCTGGTTTCGTTAATGATAGTGTCCCGTTCTGATAATAATCGGGATAGTTACTTCAAATTACGATAGCGCTGCAACAATGTAGGATGCGAATAGTTTAAACGCACATAAAGTGGATGCGGCGTGAGGTTACTCAAGCTGCTGCGGGAAAGTTTTTTTAGCGAACTAATGAGCGGATCGCCTGCGTAGGTGTTTTTTGCAAAATTATCAGCTTGGTATTCAAATTTTCTCGAAAGCAATCCCATTAAAAATCCGGTGATTGCTGAAATGGGCGTGTATAAAATTCCAAAAACGATTAAACCTACATGAAAAGTTGCCCGATCTACACCCAGCGCCTGTGAAAATAGCGGCAAACTAACGAAAAGCGATAAAAGCCACATCGTAAATCCAGTCAAAAGAATAGAGATAAACAAGTTGAAAATAATATGTTTCTTTTTATAATGACCAACTTCATGGGCAAGAACTGCCACGATTTCTTCTTCCTCCAGATCTTTTACCAGTGTATCGT
>JBBPYO010000032.1:0-6968 GCA_038199845.1 Flavobacteriales bacterium | reverse complement strand
ACTTCAAGACCGCCATAAAGCGTATCTAAAAGTGCTACCGGCGCAGTGACTTTTTTGCCATAAACATCCCGATATTGTTTTCCCCATACTGATTCAAATAATGGCGTTGGTTTCTTTTCCCCGATATTATAGACTGAAGTCTTTACGGTCTTGGGAAATTGAGTGCTCATCGTGACCACATCAACCGTTGCTTTGGGCCCAAAAATTTCCTTTTCATATAACAGATTGGGTTCATCATTACCCTGCGAACCGTAATAGCGCACATGCGAGGAACCATCTTTAAAAATATCGAGCACCGCAAAACCCTGACCGCCATAGTTAAAAAGACCATCATATCCCAAAGTTGCATAGCTCTCCTTAGAACCTGCTCCAGATACAATCTGATGAATAGCATCGTGCTCTATATATTGTAGTGTATGCTCATGTCCCGAAGCAAAAATAATCCGGTTATCTCCAGCAATAGTTTTTAGGCGTTGCATGAGTTCATTGTATTTCTCATTAAAACGATCTTGTTTAGAAACACCGCCCTGTGTACGAATTTCTGTAACCAACGAAGCCAAAATGGGCAACGGGATTCGACTTTTTGAGGGATACAGATGCTTGGTAAACGCAAATTTTCCACCATGCACACCATTGGTATACATGGGATGATGCATTGCAAAAACGATGGTCTTTTCCTGATTTTGATTGATCTCATCGGTCAGTTCCAGAAAAAACTGCTCCCTGTTTGTGATAGCGCAGGTTTGATTAATGGTAGGATTTTGATTCCAATCTTCAAGATACCACTGCGTATCTATTATAATCAAATGAACATTATCATTAACGTCGTACGCTACAATGGGGCAGCCATTGCGCGGTTGGAAAACGGTTTCATCATTAAATTTGCTGTTGAGATAATCCTGCTGGCGAATCAATCCCACCAGTCCTTTATTATACCAGTCGTGGTTGCCGGGAATTATGAATGTTTCCCCTTCAAAGCCTTCGGTTGATTCATACTGAACGTCAAGGCGGTGCTCAGATATTTCCCGGTACTTCTTCCCTTTTTCGGGCATTCCTTCGGGATAAATATTATCGCCAAGAAAGATGGTATAATCACCTTTTGCTCCATTTTCCTTAAAATAATTACTAAATGTGCGCAACGCGATTGTGCTCTCACCTGCGAGGGAAAGACCGGCATCTCCAATAAGATAAAAGGTTTTATCGATTTTTTTTGCGGAAGGAAAAGGGTCTTGTAAAACTCCTTCTCTGTATTGAGCATCAAAGGTTGCACAGGAAGAAAGAAACAGTAGTGCAAAAACTGTAAGAAGTATGTTATTTTTTAGCATCTAAAATCGATTGGGATTTTTTTTGTACTTTTCATCTGTAATTATATATATTATGGCTGAAGTTGTTGAAAAGGATCTCGAAAATAAGCAAGAAAATATGATTTTTTCTTCAGATTTGGAACGGGATACTCAAAAATTTGTTTTAAGGTTATTTAAGGAAAAACTACCGAATACTTATCTCTACCATAACTATAACCACACTGTTAGGGTGGTCAAAAGTACTAAAGAAATTGCCGAGAATTCTCAAATAATTGTTAAACAGGAAGAAGCGCTCGTTCTTGCAGCTTGGCTACACGATACCGGATATACCAAGCAGCGCGAAGGGCATGAAGAGATAAGTACTCAGATTGCAAGGGATTTTTTGAAAGAAAAAAAGGTGCATAAAGAGACCATTGATCTTGTAGAAAATTTGATCCTCGCCACAAAAATGGATCGCCAGCCGGAAACCTATTTACAACAAATAATCAAAGATGCAGATTCATCCCATTTTGCTAAGGACTATTTTAGTGAAACAAGTGAATTTTTAAGACAAGAACTTAAATTAACGGATGCTGCGGAATACAGTGCGTCAGAATGGCTCGATAAGAATGTAGAGATGTTTACTCAAAAACATCGTTTTTATACAGATTATGCCGCCGAGCACTGGAAATTACAAAAGGACACCAATCTAATAGACCTCCTTAATAAGGATAAAAAGAAGAAAAGAAAATACGAAAAAGAAGAGGTCAAGGCGAAGCTGAAAATCAAGTATAAAGACCAGAGTCCAGACCGCGGTGTGCAAACATTATATAGAACAACGCTGCGCAATCATATCAAACTGAGTGATATTGCAGATACAAAAGCAAACATACTACTTTCAGTAAATGCGATTATCATCTCACTTTCGCTTTCTAACGTGATCCCAAAGCTGGACGCGCCCAGTAATCGGCATCTAATGATTCCAACGCTTATACTGGTGCTTTTTAGCGTAGCTTCAATTATTCTTTCCATACTTTCCACGCGGCCTAATGTGACCAGCGGCGAGTTTACCAGAGAACAGGTGAAGAAAAAACAGGTGAATATCCTGTTTTTTGGAAATTTTCATAAAATGCCCTATGACCAGTATTTATGGGCAATGAATGAGATTATTTATGATAAAGACTACATTTATGAGGCATTAACAAAAGATTTATGGCTCCTTGGCGTCGTCTTGAATAAAAAATATATGCTGCTCAGAAAAACGTATACTGTTTTTATGGTAGGTATAATCGTTTCGGTGATCGCCTTCATTATGGCTTTCTGGTTAATCTAATACTTCCATAAGATCAGCGTAGGTTATAGAATCTCCGTCGTTTTTTCTAGGTAAACTATGAGAGTAAAGAACGTTTATGCGAATCGCCTTGAGACCTACAACACCTTGAACATCCTCTAAATCAAGATATTCAAGATCGCTGCCCAAATATTTTTTCCCCTGTAGGTATTTTATATAGCGCGCATATTCCCTGGCATCTTTGTCCTGAGAATAAATAATTGCTATTTTACCTTTTTGAGTAATTCGCTCGGCGCTGCCCTTAACGTGTGCTTTATCTATACGTTTTTTAATTACTTCATAACGGGCGTTATACGTGCCATCAACGTCAAATTTCTTTTCATCCATCCTATATCTGATGGATAAAGTATTGCTGAAAACAAGAATCATTGAAGCTGCATCTAATTGAAGGCTAGCATTTTCTTGTTCATGGTAAAAATGGTTTTCCATCTCGCACATCGTACGCAATTGCCATAACCTCAAGTTATAGAGATAAACCATATTGAAACGTTCTTCTTTTGTCAAAGAGGCACCTATATAAATATTATGTTCTACACCATCCGTTTTATAACGTTCAAAATAATGGGGATAGATCTGCTGCGCATCTTGCTGTTTCAAATCTAAAAACGCGGTCAGCTTCTGGTTGACAAGAAGTACGGTATCGTCATAATTTTTACGATGATCATAAACAATCCCTGTATCACTGTTTATGGCCGACTTATAGTTGGCAATAGAATTCTGCAACTCGGGTATTTTATCATCCAGATGATCCAGTATCGGATTGATTTCATTTTGCAAAAGATCAAAAATTTCTGACTCGCTTCCCGCATCCAGCCCATTTTTAATCGCTGAAGTAAACTCTTCGATCCTAAATTTAATCTGTTCATAAATGAGCATCGGTTTATAAATAAGAGCTGTCTCAAGAATACTGCTCACCATTTTCAGTTGAACCGTAATATCTTTTTGTATCGCAGTATTACGCGCTTCAGAAGATCCTACAATATCGATTTGACCATACAATGGATACACTTCTTCTAGTATTATATCTCTAAAAGAATGAAACTTACCTGCATCCTGATTGAGAATATAGCGTTCTGCTTCCTCCTCAAAAATCCATAATACACTGGGATGAATACTCGTACATTCCGATTGAATCACCGCCTTGATCCTATTCTCTTTCTCAAAACGTTTACGCTCTACGGTAGAAACAATGTAGGGAATGATCTCATCCAGTTTCATGGCGTTAATGCTATTGAGTTCATTAGCATACGGAGAAACCACTTCAAGTACTGCAAGCAGTTTGTCACCTTTTGCAATTGGAGCGAGAATGCAGCTTTTTACGCCTTGGCTCAGCAGATTTTCGGCCAGTAAATTATGATCCGTATCTTCAGCATATTGATCTACATCTGTGATTACAAAATATTTGTTATCCATTACTAATGCGCCATAAGCATCTTTGCATAATGCCGTCGCACAGTCTTTATATGTATTTGTATCCAGTATAAAACTGTGTGCAAAAGCTCTATCCATCTGAAAAAGATCCTTGTTTTGAGGATCAAATTCGGCAAAGCCTATTCGCAGATCTTTATTATTGAACAAGGATCTAAAGATTTCTTCAAATTTTGAATATGAATCGTCGTCATCAAGATCTTTATTAAAAAGCAAAGTGGTTTTGAGATCAGAAATTGCATCTTCAATCGTAACATCGGTGAGATTTAAAATCACCATCCCGCGTAAAATCCAGCTATTATTAGGAAAATACGTTTTCCACAATGCTATATTATCCACATTTTGAATAAGTTCTTCTGCAATACTTTCTGTAATTTCAATCGCATTCTCTTTCGGCTCCAGGGTAACAAAATCAGCATTAATAGCCATTCTATAATGACGCATCATTCCGTTTTTATCGGGAATGTCAGCAAAAAGAGGTTTTGAAAAGTCAAAATTGTACTTATAGTATTCGTTAAGTATAATGATACAAACAAAAATATACCTGTTCTGATCATCCATATTGCGCGCACTCAATACGTACTCTGGTCCGGCATTTTTCAACAGTTGCTCAAAACGCGCCGTAGGATTAAAAATAGTCGTGCTAAATGGAATTGCTGCTGCTTTTATTTCATTTTTGGTAAGTACTTCAGGAAAAACGTTTTCAAGAATGGTGTGTATTTCATCCTTATAGTTCTCCACCTTTTCCTTTTCTGCCAATCCATCCCACAGTTCGGGAAAACCTTTGGCATAATCTAAAATGGATTTTATGTAATTCTTAGATATTGAACTAGCGCTAATCCGCATCCTTTCTTCCAATTTTTGCAAAACGGGAGCAAGGCTGAAACGAATGTCTACCGGAAAATCTTTAGTGTTTGCCATATCTAAAAATGCAATTGTATTAAATTTAATCAGAAAAAATTACCTTATCATTGATGGACAATTCCTTTAACATCTTTTAAAGTGGAATTGGTGCCGTTCATTGTTCTACAGGTTTTGTAAAACCCGTATCTTCGCAAGCTAAAATAAGAAATAATGACAAATATTATTAAAGTGGTTGCTGCGGCCTTGGTCCTTACGTCGTGTGCAAAGGAAAACAATTACAAAATTGATGGTTCTGCTGAAGGTATTAAGGATGGAACCAATGTTTTTCTACAGGAAATCAGTGACCAAAACCAGTTGGTAAATATAGACACTTCCGCCGTAAAAGATGGTAAGTTCTCTTTTGACCCAGTAGAAGTGGAAAATTCAGATCTCAATCTGATTACTGTAGAGGGCATAAATGGAAACATTATTTTCGTTTCGGAAAATCAAGAATTGAAGATCAGTGCAAATAAAGACAGTATCATAGATTCCAGCGTAAAAGGTGGCGAACAGAATGATTTTTTCAAAACCTATTTTGATGAAGTAATGGGTTCTAACAAGGAGCGTCAGCGTATTCAGCAGGAAGGAATGGCTGCAATGCGAGAAGGTGACACTTCTAAAGTAGACGCCATCCGTGGAGAAATGGAAGATATTAATGAAAATTCGGTCAAAAAACGCCTTAAAATGATCGATAATCATGCAGAATCCAATGTTTCTGTACTTATTCTATCTGATCTTATGGGCCTACGTCTTATCGATGCTGCTAAAGCGGAAGAAAAATTCAATGCGCTCAGCGAAAAAGTCAGAAATTCTGAAAAGGGCAAGAAGTTAAGCGAGATGATCGCTAAGGCAAAAGCCAGCGAAATCGCTGCTACATTACCGGAAATTGGCAATATGGCACCACAATTCAGCGCTCCTACACCACAAGGTGAGGAGCTTGCTCTTAGTGATGCGCTTGGAAAATATACAATTATAGATTTCTGGGCAAGCTGGTGCAAGCCTTGTCGTTTAGAAAATCCAAATGTTGTGAATATCTATAATAAATATCATGACCAAGGCCTAAATATCATTAGTGTTTCCCTGGACAAACCTGACGATAAAAAGTCCTGGATGGACGCAATCTCAAAAGATAAAATGGACTGGTATCATGTGTCCAACCTTTTGTTTTGGAATGAGCCAGTTGCTAAAAAATACGGCGTAACAGCAATCCCAGCGACCTTCCTTCTTGATGCAAATGGAAAAATCATTGACAAAAACCTACGCGGTGCAGATCTTGAAACAAAAATCAGTAATTTACTTGGGCAGAGTTAAATAGCAACAGACAAGGTATTCACATATACTCTGAAACTTTCCTATATATTATACTTTTCTTTTACCAAGCCGACAGCACATTACTTCAAGCTTTATTAAGTTGTGCATCTTTTAATACGTACTCTTCATCTTTTTTTTTACAAGATCCTCATCTCTCCTATTTATTAGATTTTAGATAGTAGCACTCTTAATGGCTACAAACATTTACTGAAAGTGTCTTTATCTTTCTAATTGCAATATAAAACCATCTGCACCCGTGCCTGACGGAGTGTCATTTTGAATAATAGTTAAAGCATCTATTTTTAAGATGTAACTTCCATAAGAATCGTTGTTAATCAAGATATAATTATTCCCTCCGCTTTCAGTAATTGCATAGGTGTAGGTGCCGCTTTCAAATCCACTATAACTATTTTCCTGTATAGTATTGTTCTCAACGTTAAGGGTTAGTTTCTGACTGTTGAATGTCCAAATTATTTTTCCGTTTTCATAGTCATCATCTATTCCGGCTATTCCTCCACTTATATTTTTAATATTCCAAATGCCATTAAGATCTTCTGTTTGTACCGAATCATCATCCCTGTGACAACTCGTAAATAAAACCACTAATAAAATCAATACTGCATTCAATATTCCGTTTTTCATGGTTGCCATTTTAGTTATAACCTAAGTTCGATATAATATAATAAAGTGTT